>JAJDAI010000849.1 GCA_029261955.1 Deltaproteobacteria bacterium
CCGCGATGATGTCGAAGCCCTTGGGCAGCCGGATGCGCGCATCGATCATCAGCTCCAGCGGGCTGTGGATCAGGCTGCGGCCCACGTCGCTGGTGAGCTCCTCGAGCCCGGGGCCAACGATGCCGACGCCGGTGAGCTCGAGGTTGATGTCCAGCTTGTCGAGCACCGGCGTGAAGCCGAGGCCGACCGCGTAGAGGATCTCGTCGTCTGCGGCCACGTTCGCGCCGACCTCGGCGTAGCCGGGCTTCAAGCGGTAGCCGAAGTGGCCGGCAGCGTGGATGCGCTTCCAGCGGCGCGACACGGCGACCTTGGCGCCGAAGGTGGGCACGCCCGAAGTCAGGAAGAGCTTCGGGTTGCCGGTCGGCAGCGTGATGAAGGGGATCACGCCGAGGTTCACGAAGTGCTTCTCCTGGGAGAGGGGCTTGAAGCGGCCCTCGATCCAGAGATCACCCAGCGAGAAGACCTGCTCCTCGCCGCCGATGGTCGTGATCCCGCCCTCGGCCTTCGCGAACTGCATGAAGCCGAGGATGAGGTCGATCTCCACCCAGTCGGTCGGGGCGAAGGCCCCGCGCACGTGCCCGGCGAACAGGTGGTCGATGATCCCGGCCTGCCGGCCCAGATCCGAAGACGCGAGCTGGAGCGGCCGAAGGGCGTAGTTCAGCGTCACGTCGACGCCGAACTTCATCTTCGGCACCAGCACGCCGTCGTGCACCAGCACGAAGTTGTGGTAGCTGCCGACGAGGTTGAAGCGTTGGACGTCCAGCGAGGGCTGGGGCGCGTCCTGCGCGGCTGCAGGAGCCACCATCGCCAGGCAGATGGCCAGGATTCCGGGAATGAACCAATTCGTGCGTGTCAGCATGCCGACCCCTCCGCGTGTGCCGAATGGCGAACAATACACCACAGGGCGGGGCTCGATCGGACCCCCCTCTTGCCAACCCGCCCGGGCGGTGCAACGGATGGTGCATGACCGATCTGCAAGAGACCACCCTGCCCCTGCTGCTCGCCTCGGCCCGCGACCTCGCGCGCGGGGGGATCATCGACACTTCGCCGCTCCGCGAAGGCGCGCTGCTGTTCGACCTGAGCCGCCACGACCGGGTGCTCATCAGCGGGCGGGATCGGATTCGCTTTCTCCACGCGATGCTCAGCAACGACGTCAAGGGGCTGCAGGCCGGGGCCGGTCGTTGGGCGACCTTCAACACGGTCCAGGGGCGAACCGTCTCGGACGTGCGCCTCTTCGACCTGGATGACGACCGGAAGACCGGGTCGATCCTGGCCCTGCTGGAGCCCGGGGCGCGCGGAGGCTTCGTCGATGGCCTCGACAAGTACGTGATCTCCGAGAAGGTCTTCTTCGAGGACGACGAGGGCGGAGCCCTCCTCCTCGTCGCGGGCGCCGGGGCGGAGGCGGCGCTGCCGGCGGTGCCCGAGCTGCTGTACGGGCACCTCGAAGCGGAGATCGGCGGCGCGGCCGTGCGCATCCTCCGCCTGGATCGCAGCAGCCCCGAGGGGCAGGACTTCGGCCTCTGGCTGCGCGAGACCGACCGCGCCGCGGTCGTGGCCGCCTTGGGCCTGCCCATGGGCGCGCCCGAGCTGCTCGAGGCCGCGCGCATCGAAGCGGGCCAGGTGCGCTTCGGCATCGACCTCACGACCACGAACATCCCCCTGGAGGCCGGGCTCAAGGAGCGCGCCATCAGCTTCACGAAGGGCTGCTACATCGGCCAGGAGGTCATCTGCCGCATCGACTCGCTGGGCACACCGGGGCGCAAGCTCGTGCGGCTCCGGGTCGCCGGGGACAGCCCCGAGCCCGGCACCGACCTCTTCCGCGAGGGGAAGGCCGTGGGCTTCGTGACCTCGGCGCTGCGCACCGCGGAGGGGGCGCTGGCCTTCGGCTACGTGAAGAAGCGCAGCAACGCGCTCGGCACGGTGCTGCGTGTGGGGCAGGCCGAAGGGCCCGAGGCGACTGTCGGCGCCGAGCTGTAGTCCGCTACTCGAGCGTGCCCACGGCGTGGATCATCCCGAGGATCTCGGGGTGCAGCGCCGGAGCGGCCGTCACCACGCCCCGACAGAGCGGCGAGGGTCGGTTGAAGGTGTGCGCGTCGCCGCCCAGATCGGTCACGGTCAGGCCGGCCTCGCGGCAGAGCAGGATGCCGGCGGCCACGTCCCACTCGTTGCGGGGCTTGCGCGTGAAGTAGGCGTCCCCCTCCCCCGCTGCGGCCAGGGCCAGCTTGTAGGCGGTCGAGCCGACCTCCTTGATGCTCGTGCGGCGGCGGAAGGGCTCGAACTCCCCCCGCCTCGCTTCGCTGCGGCTGGCGAGCACCGTGGCGCCGTCGAGCTCCTGGCGGGTCGATCCCGAGAGGGGCTGCCCCGCGCGCAGGGCCCCCTGCCCCGCCACGGCGGTGAACAGGTCGTCCAGGGCGGGGTTCAGCAGCACCGCGAGGGCGACCTCCCCGCCGACGGACAGCCCCACGGACAGCGCGAACTGGGGCACGCCCTCGACGTACTCCCGGGTGCCGTCGATGGGGTCGACGATCCAGACGGCCTCACGCTCCAGGCGATCGGGGCTGTCCGCGGTCTCCTCGCTCAACCACCCGCTGCCGGGCATCAGGGCCAGCAGGCGCTCCCGCAGGATGCGGTCGGCCGCCAGGTCAGCCTCGGTCACGGGGTTCCCGACGGGCCCTTCGGCCTCCAGGAGTTCGCCGCCGCTCTTGTTCCAGACCGTCTTCTTCTGCCGGAAGAGGGCCATGACGGGCACGGCCGCTTCGCGGGTGATGGCGACCACGTCGGACAACAGGGACTCGGGGGACTGCATGGCCGCAGACGGTAGCACCCTCCCGATCGGCGGCTATCCTGCGCGGCCATGCTGCTCGTCGCCGCCGCTCTCGACTCCGAACTCCGCGCCGTACGCGTCGCCGCGGGGGCCTCACGCCTCGCCGGCGAGGGCTCGATCCACGTGGCGGGGGACCTCGCGCTGATCCGGACGGGGGTCGGGGAGGCTCGGGCGGAGCGCGCCGCGGCCGCCATCACCGAGTTTCGGCCCACCGCCGTGCTGCACCTGGGCATGGCGGGCGGCTTGCGCGCCGGGCTGAGCGCCGGCGACGTGATGATCGTCACCGGGGTGTCGCAGGGCGTGCTGCGCCTCGACGAGCAGACGGATCTGCCCGAGGTCGGGGCCGTCGACCCCGAGGGCGTCGCGGCGCTGCGCCGGGCGCTGGCCGAGCTGCCCGATCGACTCGCGCAGGGGCAGCTGCTCACGGTCGATCGCTTCGTGCACCGGGCCGACGACAAGACGGCCATCGGCCGCGCCCGCACCTACCTGGCCTGCGACATGGAGGCGGCGCCGCTGTTCGCGGCAGCCGAGCGTCTGGGCATCCCCTACTTCGGCGTGCGGGCCATCTCCGATCCGCACGACGAGCAGATGCCCCCCATGGTCCGTGGCGACGGCGCGGGCGCGGCGATTCGGCGGGCGGCGTCCTGGGCGCGCAGACCGCAGGCCCCGCAGGAGGCCTGGCGTGCGGTGCGGGGCATGCGCAGGGCGGCCTCAGCCCTGGACCGCGCTGGCCCGCTCTCGGTCGAGGTCCTGCGAAACCGGGCCTGAGGGCTTTCGCTCAGGCGATGTCGTCGATGAGGGCCCCCGCGTCGCCAAGGCGCTCGAGCGGCACGTAGATCCGGCTCATCGTCAGCTGCTCGGAGTAGCGCTCGAAGAGCCCCGTGGACTGCTCCAGGTGCCGGGCCCGCAGGGTCGGGGAGCCCCGGTAGGGCCGCTCCAGCACCCAGATGGCGCTGGTGGGGCGCGGCGCGGCGGTGGGGTGCGTGCCGAGCGGCAGCTCCCCCTGGGTGGCGGCGTGAGCCGCGCGCCCGTCGAAGTACTTGCTCAGCTGGCCGCGGCTCGCGGCGGTGATCACGGGGATCCCGCCCTCGGCGAGCCGCACGAGGATGTGGCTCAGATCCACGTCCGCCGGGCTGCCGTGCCGCTCCAGCAACAGCTTGAACTCCTTGCGCTGCACGATGCGGCGGGCCCACTCGTTGTCGCTGCGCCGCAGCTGGTCGGTGAGCTGCGCGTCGTCCACGAGCGCGTAGGACTCGATGTCCGCGGGGATGGTCCAGCCGTCGGCACCAGCATTCAAGTAGCGATGGAGCATCTCCTCGTAAGCCACGCTCCGATAGTGGAAATAGACCATCAGGAACATGTGGTAGCGGGCGATGAGGAAGTCGTCGAAGGCGTAGATGGCCCGGGCCTGGAGCGCCAGGTAGGCGGCGCCGTCCACGACGTGGCAGGCCAGGTTGTTCATCAACCAGTTCAGGTCGAAGACCCCGTAGTGCACCCCGGTGAAGTGGGAGTCGCGCACGAGGTAGTCCATGCGGTCCACGTCGAGCTCGCTCGAGATCAGCTGCTGGAGCAGGGGTCGCCAGTCGATGCCGCCCGCCTCGTACCAGCTCGGGTCCACGGGCAGATCGGGGTCGACGAGGCCCGCGACCGCCCCCGCCGGCACCCCCAGCTCGTGCTCGAGGAGCGGGGTGATGCTCGAGTCGGTCACGATCTTGATCGTGTAGTCCTCGTGGGTGGCCTGGCGCCCCGGCGGGTAGAGGTCCGGCCGGTGGGCGTAGGCCCCGATCTTCAGATCGCGCAGGTCGGGCATCGCGAACTCGGTCGCGTGCGAAAACGGCGCGTGCCCGACGTCGTGCAGCATGGCGGCGGCCCGCAGGATCTGGCGCAGCTCGCGTCGGCGCGCGGGCCTCACTTCGGGGGTGCCCGGCGCGTCCATGATCGAGTCGAAGGCCACGCCCGCGACGTGCAGCGCCCCGACGCTGTGCAGGTAGCGCGAGTGCGTGGCCCCCGGGAAGCTCAGGTCCGAGAAGCCCAGCTGCTTGATGTAGCGCAGCCGCTGGAACAGCGGGTGGTCGAGCAGCTTCAGCTCGGAGCGCTCGACGGGAATGCCGCCGTGGATGGGATCTCGGACTTCGGCGGCGGCTCGGGCCATAGCTCGCGAATGTACCAGGGTGTGAGGGCTCCGAAGGTGGGCCCGCTTCCTTTGCAGACGGAGACGAGGCGCGAGCCGGGCCAGCCTTTGCTAGGTTGCGCGGCCGCTCTGGAGCCCAAAATGAGCCTTCGTCCCCGCACCTCCATCCGCAGCACCCTCAGCACCGCGACCGAAGGTCAGCGCGTCCGCCTCACCGGCTGGGTGCGCAACAAGCGCGTGAGCAAGAACGTTGGCTTCCTCGAGCTGAACGACGGCTCGACGCTGGCGAACATCCAGCTGGTCTTCGGCAAGGACGACATCGGCACGGACGCGGCGGAAGCCGTGGACAAGGGCGCCGCCATCGCGGTGGAGGGCACGCTGGTGCCGAGCCGCGGCAAGGGCCAGCCCTGGGAGCTCAAGGTCGACTCCGTGGACATCGTCGGCGCCTGCCCCGACGACTACCCGCTCCAGACGAAGCGGCACAGCTTCGAGTTCCTGCGCGAGAAGGCCCACCTGCGGCCGCGCACGCGCACCTTCTCCGCGGTCTTCCGCGTGCGAAACGCCCTCGCGGCGGCGATCCACGAGTTCTTCCAGAAGCGTGAGTTCCAGTGGATCCACACGCCGATCATCGCGGCGAGCGACTGCGAGGGAGCCGGCGAGCTCTTCCGGGTCACCGACCTGGAGGGCGGCAACTTCTTCGGCACGGAGAGCTTCCTGACGGTCTCGGGTCAGCTCAACGTCGAGACCTTCGCGAGCGCCTTCACCGACGTCTACACCTTCGGGCCGACCTTCCGGGCCGAGAACAGCAACACGGCGCGCCACGCGGCCGAGTTCTGGATGGTCGAGCCGGAGATGGCCTTCGCCGACCTGGACGACCTCATCGCCCTGGCCGAGGACTTCATCCGTGAGGTGACGCTGTCGGTGCACGAGCGCTGCGCCGAGGACATGGCCTTCTTCGACCAGTGGGTCGAGAGGGGCGTGCTGTCGCGCGTGCACGACACCGTGACGAAGCCCTTCGAGCGCATGACCTACGCCGAGGCGATGGACGTGCTGATGAAGAGCGGCCGCACCTTCGAGTACAAGCTCGGGCAGGGCGAAGAGCTGCACACCGAGCACGAGCGCTTCCTGGCCGAGGACTACGTGAAGGGGCCGGTGTTCATCACCGACTACCCGAAGGACCAGAAGGCCTTCTACATGCGCCTGTCCGACGACGAGCAGACCGTCGCTGCGACCGATCTGCTCGTGCCGCGGCTCGGTGAGATCATCGGCGGAAGCCAGCGCGAAGAGCGGGCCGACGTGCTCGAGAGCGAGCTGGTGCGGCGCGGCATGGAGGTGGCCCCCTACTGGTGGTACCGCGAGCTGCGGCGCTACGGCACGACCCCGCACGCGGGCTTCGGGCTCGGCTTCGAGCGGATGCTGATGTACCTGACCGGCATGTCGAACATCCGGGACGTCATCCCCTTCCCGCGGACGCCGGGGCAGGCCGACTTCTAGGGGCGCTGAAGGGGCTCAAGCTCGCGCCGCGTCGATCTCCTCCTGCACGAAGGCGTCGTCGTCCTGGGCGGTCGCGAGGGCCTCGGTCGCGGCGCCTCCCCCGAGCTGCCCGAGCGCCCAGGCGGCGTGGCCTCGGACCAGGGGCTCCGGCTCGTCGTTCAGGCAGCGGATCAGGGCCGGCACCGCCGCGCGGTCGCCTGCGTTGCCGAGCGCGATCGCCACGTTCCTCAGCAGGCCGCGGCGCTTCGTCCGCTTGAGGGGGCTGTTCTTCAGCGTCGCCGAGAAGGTCGCCTGGTCCCAGGCCAGCAGCTCCTCCAGCGAGGGGTTGAGCAGCGCCGGGCGGGCTTCGTAGCGGGCCTCGCGCACGGGCTGCGCGAAGCGGTTGTAGGGGCAGACGTCCAGGCAGAGGTCGCAGCCGAAGATCCAGGTGCCGATCAGCGGGCGCAGCTCCCGCGGGATGGGTCCGCGGTGCTCGATGGTCAGGTAGGAGATGCAGAGCCGGGCGTCGAGTTGGTAGGGCTGGTCGGCGCGGATGGCCTTCGTCGGGCACACGTCGAGGCAGCTGCTGCAGGTGCCGCAGTGGTCGCCGTGCGGTTCGGCGGGCTCGACCTCGCGGCGCGTCATCACCGCGCCCAGGAAGAGGAAGGAGCCGTGTTCGCGGGACACGAGGTTCGTGTGCTTGCCCTGCCAACCCAGGCCGGCGCGGGCGGCCCGCGGCTTCTCGAGCACCGGGCCGGTGTCGACGTAGGGCCGCGCGAGATCGTCGTCGAGGCTCTGGGCGAAGGCGCGGACCTGGTCCAGCAGGACGCCGTGGTAGTCGTCGCCGAGGGCGTAGCGCGCGATCAGGCCGCGCGGGCGATCGTCCGGCGGGGCCGGCAGGGGCCCGAGAAAATAGGACGAAGCCACCGACACCAGGGAGCGGGTGTCGTCGAGCACGCGGCGCGGATCGAAGCGGCGCTCCGGATCGCGCTCCATCCACCGCATCGTCGCGTTGCGGCCCTGCTGGATCCAGCGGAGAAAACGGGGGCCCTCGGCGCCTGACTCGGGGGCGCTGACGCCGGCGATGAGGCCGTGTTCGGCGGCACGTTCTCGGAGCTCTTCGGCGGTCAGCGGGCTCGGCTGGGACACGGTCTCTCCGGGGGTCGTGCAGAAGGAGGCCCTGAAGCGCCTCCGTCGCGCAATTTACAATGCCGCGCGGACCGTAGAGAATGCGCTGTCGTACGTCTGTGAAGTCCGCTTGGAGGGTTCATGCCCCGCGCCTGGTTGCTGATTCGTTGCCTGCTGCTGCTCCTGCCCACCTCCCTCGTCCTGGGAGGCTGCCCCACCGACCGGGGTGGGGACGACGATGACTCCGCGTCGGCCAACGACGAAGACCTCGACGGTGACGGCTTCTGCCCCGGCGACGAGTGCGACGACAGCGACCTGCTGCCGAACGACTGCAACGACAACGACGCAGACTCGTTCCCCAACAACCCCGAGGTCTGCGACGCGGTCGACAACAACTGCGACGGCCGCGTGGACGAGCTCTTCGACGTGGACCAGGACGGCTACTTCGACGTGGCGACCTGCGGCGGCACCTACCCCATCGAAGATCTGGACTGCAACGACCTCATCGCCACGGTGAACCCGGGCGCGGGCGAGGCCTGCGACGGCTTCGACACGGACTGCAACGGCCTCGTGGATGACGGCCTCGACAACGACAACGACAACTTCTTGCAGTGCGGCGCCTCGGGCGAGGTGGACTGCGACGACGAGGACGCGTCGGTGCACCCCGGCGGCACCGAGATCTGCGACGAGAAGGACAACGACTGCGACGGCTTCATCGACAACGGGCCGCTGCCGGAGTTCCAGGACAACGACGGCGACGGCTTCAGCATCTGCGCGGGTGACTGCAACGACTTCGTGTCCGGCATCAACCCCTCGGCCCAGGAAGCCTGCGACGAGGAGGACAACGACTGCGACGGCATCATCGACGAGGATCTCGACCTCGACGGCGACGGCGTCGCGGGCCCGTACCCCAACTGCTTCGTCCAGTTCGGCGTCGTGGACTGCGACGACAACAACCCCGACCTGTACCCGGGCAACGCCGAGGTCTGCGACGGCATCGACAACAACTGCGACAACCAGGCGGACGAGAACCTCGACTTCGACAACGACGGCTACACCAGCTGCGACGGGGACTGCGACTCGCTGAACGCGTCGATCAACCCCGGTGCGCCCGAGCTGTGCGACGGCATCGACAACGACTGCAACGGGATCGCGGACGACGCCTTCGACAACGACGGCGACGGCATCTCCGCCTGCGGTGGCGACTGCAACGACACCGACCCGACCATCTACCCCGGCGCGACCGAGCTCTGCGATGCGCAGGACAACGACTGCGACGGCGAGATCGGCCCCAACGAGGGCGACATCGATGGCGACGGCTCCAGCGAGTGCGACGGCGACTGCGACGAGACGGACGTCACGATCCACCCCGCCGCGAGCGAGGTCTGCAACGCGGTGGACGACGACTGCGACGGCACCGTGCCCGCCGACGAGCTCGACACCGACCTCGACGGATACATCGCCTGCACGCCGGCCGGCTGCGAGGTGGCCCTGGTCACCGACGACAGCGAGGCCGGCTTCTGGAGCAGCTTCGACGCGCTGAACGCGCTCGGCATGGACCTGGACGACTCCTTCGTCGACGCCACCAACGAGGGCTGGATGGAGGACGCCTCCAACTTCGTCAACAGCCAGGTGCTGGTCTGGTACTCCGGTGGCCGCGACATCACGCAGGCCGAGTACGACATGCTCGAGGCCTGGGTCCAGGCCGGCGGCGGCCTCGTCGTGACCGGCCCTGATGCGGTCTCGGCCGAGGGCCTGGGCGGCGACGACGACGACGACGCGACGGCAGACGTCGACGACGCGACGGCTGACGACGCCGACGCGACGGCTGACGACGACGACTCCGCTGTGGACGACGACGACTCGGCCGCGGACGACGACGACTCCGCCCCGGCGGCGCCCTTCACCTCCTGGGACTGGGACAGCCACTCGGTCGACGGCGACTTGATGGCCACGCTCATCCGTTCGGTGACGACGGGGAACGGCCCGCAGACCGATCTGTGCACCGTCTCCGACGGCACGACAGCGGTCACCAACGGTCCCTACGGCGTCTACAACCAGGGCTTCGCCTTCTCGGCGTCCAGCGTGAACCACGACGGCGTGGTCGCGGACACAGCGCGCGGCGCGGTGCGGGTGGCGAGCGTGGGCAACCGCGCGAAGGTCGTCTTGACCGAGACGCTCGGCGGGGGCTACGTGCTCTTCTGGAACGGCAACGAGGGCTTGGGTGACTGGGACAGCTCGTTCAGCGCGGACCTCGGAGCCCTGCTCCGCAACACGGTGCACACGATGAACCTGGGCTGCGGCGGCGCGCTGCAGGGCGGCGACTGCGATGACGCGGACGCGACGCTGCGGCCGGGGACCTGCCCTTAGTCTGAGGGCTGGTTCTCACGCCAAGGGGCCAAGGGGCCAAGGCCGCAGAGGGGGTCTGGTTGGCCGAGCGCTCGACCTGAACCGGGGCGGGCTGCACCTCTCGCAACGGGCAACGGGCGCGACGTTCTGGCGTTGGAGTAGACCGCGGCTCCCTCGGGATGCCGCGAGGGCTGTTGGCTCTTCTTGTTCGGGCCCGAGCCTCCCCTCCACGGCCCGGCGAAGCGGCCACCGCTCGCCGCCGAGCCCAAACAAGATCAAGCCGCACCGCCTCGGCCGCGAAGCCGCCGCTGAAACCGATCCAGCTCCGTCCGGGAACCGTTGCGCCCGTTGCCCGTGGCGATCG
>JAJDAI010000850.1 GCA_029261955.1 Deltaproteobacteria bacterium
GGGCGGGGCCCAAGAGGACCTTGTCAGGGGGGGCTTGCACCCGCTCCGGCCTTGCACTATCTTCCGCCGGCTCCGGGCCAACTCCTACGCACAGGGTCCGGACGGAGGTGCATCGATGGGCAACAACAACGACGACATCCGGCCCGAGCGGCCCCGCGACCTGACGCTCGACTACAAGGATACGAAGACGCTCAAGCGTTTCCTGAGCGAGGGCGGCAAGATCCTGCCCCGCCGCCGCACCGGCCTCACTGCCAAGGAGCAGCGCCAGTGCACGACCGAGATCAAGCGGGCGCGCCACCTGGCCCTCCTGCCCTTCACGTCGCGCGACTAGCCTGACCTGAAGCGATCGATCGAAGCGGGCACCCCACCGGGTGGCCCGCTTTGTGTCGTTCTGCGACCTACTTCGAGTACTTCTTGCCGACGCGGCGGTAGGCCTCGCGGAAGGGCACGCCTTCGCGCACGAGCGCGTAGGCCTCCTCCGTGGCGAAGAGCTCGGGCGACATCGCCGCCTCGCAGGCCTCCTCGTCGATCTGGAGCCCGCCCATGACGTGGGCGGCGATCTGGAGCATGGCGATCGTGGTGTCGTAGCCCCGGAAGAGCGGCCCCTTGATCAGCTGGAGATCGCGGTGGTAGCCGCCGGGCAGCGAGCCGGCGATCTCCTGCACCTCGGACAGCGCGGCGCGCACGACGGCGGCCTTGCCGCGGGTCAGCTCGAGCACATCGGGGTTCCGCTTCTGCGGCATGATCGACGAGCCGGTCGTGAACTCCGCCGGCAACGCGAAGAAGCCGAACTCCGCCGTCACGTACAGGCACACGTCCCAGGCCCACTTGCCGAGATCGCGGGCGATCTCCGCGCAGGCGAAGAGCAGCGCCGCCTCGGCCTTGCCGCGTGAGGGCTGCACCGCCTCCGCCGGCTCCAGAGCCCCGTCGAAGCCGAGCAGCTCCGCCGTCATCGCCCGGTCGGTGCCCAGGATCGCCGGGACGCCGTAGCCCGCCGCCGAGCCCAGGGGCGAGAGCCGCGCCGAAGCCTCGGCCGCGGTCAGCAGGGGCAGATCCATGGCGAGCAGGGCCTCGTAGCCCCGGGCCCAGGCCGAGACCGTGCTCGGCATGGCGCGCTGGAGGTGCGTGTAGCCCGGCAGCCGGGTCGCGCCTGCGCGCAGGGCGAAGGCCTCGAAGGCACGCCGGCACTGCTCGACCGCCTCGGTCAGGGTCGCGACGGCGTCGCGCTGCCAGAGCCGGAGGTCCACGAGGACCTGGTCGTTGCGGCTGCGCCCGGTGTGGACCTTCTTGCCCACGTCGCCCAGGGCGGCCACGAGGGCGCGCTCCACGGCGGTGTGCACGTCCTCGTCGGAGCGCTCGATGACGAAGTCCCCGGCGAGCCAGGTGGCCTCGATGGCGTCCAGGCCGCCCAGCAGGGCCGCCAGCTCGTCCTCGGTGAGCACGTCGATGGAGGCGAGCATGCGGGCGTGCGCGCGGCTGCCCTCGAGGTCGTAGGGCACGAGGCGCTGGTCGAGGATCGGGTCGTCCCCGACGGTGTAGGCCTCGATGAGCTCGTCGAGGGGAACGCCCTTGTCCCAGAGCTTGCCCACCTACTTGCCCATCATCGCGAGCAGCAGCGCCGCCTGCGCCCAGATGCGGTTGTCCGCCTGGTCGAGCACCGAGGACAGCGGCCCGTCGAGCACGTCGTCACCCACCACCACGCCGCGCCGCACCGGCAGGCAGTGCATGAAGCGCGCGGGGGCGCCGCGGTGCAGGTCCTTCTGCGTGATGGACCAGTCGGCCAGGTGCGCGACCGCGTCGGCGTGCCCGCGCGAGGTCGACGCAGGGCCGGAGACGGCGCCCCAGGCCTTGGCGTAGACCACGTCGGCCCCGTCGAAGGCGGCGTCGCGGTTGTGGGTCACCGAGAAGGTGCCCCCCGTCTCGCGGGCCAGGGAGTCGGCGGTCGCCAGGGCGTCGGAGTCGAGTTCGAAGTCCTCGGGGTGGGCCAGGGTCACGTCCATGCCCAGCGAGGCCGCCGCCCACAGCGCCGAGTGCGGCACCGCCATCGGCAGCTGCTTGGGGTGCGGGGCCCAGGACAGCACGAACTTCCGGCCGTTCGGCTCGGGGAAGAGGTCGCGCAGCGTCAGGGCGTCCGCGAGGCCCTGGCAGGGGTGCGCGAAGGGCCCCTCGAGGTTGACGATGGGCGCCCCGGCGTGGTCGGCGAAGGCGGTGTGCACCGGCTGGGTGCGCTCGCGCTTCCACTGGCCGCGGGTCGGGAAGGCGCGCAGGCCCACGACGTCGGCGTAGCGTCCCAGGACGCCAGCGGCCTCCCGGACGTGCTCGGCCGCCATGCCGTCCATGACGACCTCGTCCTTGAACTCCAGGGTCCACATGCCCGTGCCGGGCTGCAGCTCCACGAAGGACGCGCCGAGCTTCGCGCAGGCCACGGCCATCGACGCGCGGGTGCGCAGCGAGGGGTCGAAGAACATGCCCGCGAAGACGCGGCCGGCGAGCGGCCGGGCGCGGGCGACCTCGTCCTGGTGGGTCCTCAGCGCGACCGCGAGATCGAGCAGGGAGAGGGTTCCATCCAGGCCGGGCTCGAGGCCGGTCAGGAAGTGGCCCGGCGACGCCCAGGGCAGGACGGAGGCGAGGGCTTCGGCGACAGCGGGAGGCAGCGGGTCGGTCATGGGGGTCTCCGGTCGACGCCCGGCCATTTAGCAGATCAGGGAGAGACCGTGACCCCCGCCGTGTTGTTCGTCTCGTTGACTTCGGCCAGCTGACCGGCCGAATCGGCGATCACCCAGGACTGCCAGAAGTCCTCCGGGGTCGCGCGCACGACGAGGTCGACGGAGACGGTTTCGCCCGGATCCAACGAGGAAACGAGGAAGGACTCGTCGGGCACCGCGGGCGGCACGGGCGGCAGGCCGGGGTCCGCGAAGACGCCCAGCTCGAAGTCGCCGGAGGCCTCGTCGCCCGTGTTGGTGACGTCGATGAGGTAGAGCACCTGGTCGGCCTGCACGAAGGCGGACAGGTAGGTGATCCCGAGGTCCGGGCCGAGCGGCCCGCTGTCCCCGGTGAGCTCGATGGTCTCGGGGCCCCAGAGGTTGTTGCCTTCGCCCAGGCTGCCCTCCTCCACCCCACCGAAGGAGTCGGCCAGCACGTAGGCCTCGTGCTCGCCCAGGGCGACGTCCTCCATCTGGAGCACCAGCTCGACCTGCTCGCCCGGCTCCAGCAGGTCGACGTACTCGTAGGCCTGGCCGGTGGTGGGCGGGGTGGGCTCGCCCTCGGGATCGAGGAACAGGTCGACCCAGAAGGCCGAGGCTGCGCTGCCGCCGCTGTTCTTGATGGTGACGGTGACCTGCGCCGTGGTGCCGCTGGGCCGGGGGGTGACGTTGAGGATGCGGATGTCGGCGCCGTCGATCGTGACCTCGTCGCTGACGACGTTCACGTAGATGGGCACGGACTCGAAGGTGCCTTCGGACTGCTCGTAGGCGGCCACGACCTCGATCTGACCCTCGGCGCGCGCCTCGACCCGGCCGTTGGCGTCCAGCACCGCGACCGCGCCGCTCTCGGGCCCCTCGAGCTGCGAGACGAACCACAGGACCGTGCCGCTGACGTTGCCGGTCGTGCCGTCGCTGAAGGCGGCCTCGGCCTGCAGCTGCAGGGTCTCCCCCACGTGCAGGGTCGAGTCGGCGGGCGAGACGGTCAGCGTCTTCACCTGCGCTTCGGTGACCTCGACCTTGACCTCGTTGGACGCGAGCTCGAAGAACATCGCCCCCACCCGCGCGTGGCCGGGGCCGGCCGTCGTGCCCTTGCCCTCGACGTCCAGGCCGTTGCCCACGTCGATGACGCCGGCGTCGGTGGTGTACCAATCCACGGTGTCGGTGACGTCGCGGGTGGTCTGGTCGTCGTAGTAGCCCGTGGCGATGAACTGGAGTTCTTCGCCCAGCGTCACCTTCGGGTCGTGCGGTGTGACGCCGATGCCCACGAGCACCGCGGGCAGGGTGCCGGTGCCGCCGACCTGGGGCGGATCCCAGCCGTCAGAACAGCCAAACGCTGCGAGCCCGAGGGCAAGCAGCGTCCAGCGGATGATGGGGTTCGAAGTCACGGCCGTGATCTTGGATCCGGCTGGGGCCGCCGTCCAGTGCGGTCGGCGGCCCCGTCGGAAGCCGTTACTGTCGAACGATGCCCTCGGGGAGGTAATCCTCGAGGTTCTGCCACTGCAGGTAGCCGTTCTCGGAGCGGCCGGAGCGCAGCGGGTTGCCGTAGGGCACCCAGGCGAAGTCCGGGTGGCCGTCCTCGTCGTCGTCCCACTTGCCGGAGATGATCTCACCAGCGGGGGAGGCCGACAGCTCGAAGGGCCAGTTGCGCGTCAGCGTGACCGGCTGCCCCTCGGTGTTGTCCACGTGGCCAGCGCCCACGGCGTCGTCCGCGAAGCGAACCGTCAACCTGCCGTCGAAGGTGCGCAGCTGCGTGGTCACCGTGACGGTGATCTGCTCGGCGATGCGGTTGAAGATGCCGCGGCCGATGCCGTTGACGCGGATGATGTCCTCCGTCGCCTGGAAGGGACCGTGCGCCTCGCGGTAGGCGATGACGCGGGCAGCGCGGGTCGGGCTGATGCCCCAGAGGGTGTCGAGCTCGGCTGCACCAGCGGTGTTGATGTTGATGATGCCGCCGCTGTCCTCGGTGACGCCCGAGGAGGTCTCGGTCAGGGTCAGGTCGTACTCGTAGGCCGGGTAGTTCCAGACCTGGTCACCGGCGGTGACGTCGAACACGAAGGGCACGCCGCGCTTGCCGATGTAGGTGTCGAGGAGCTGCAGGACCGCCTTGGGGCTCAGGTCGCTGATGTCTTCGCCGTCGTCGCCGTTGTAGCGGGCGCCGAAGAAGTTGCTCATCGTGCCGTAGTAGGTCTCCGACAGCAGGCCCTTCATGTCGCCGACGTTCAGGTCGACGTTGTCGCCGTTCCCGAACTCGACGTTGTGCGTCGCGCGGGGCTCGTCGGTCAGGATGGCCGCAGCGGCCCAGCCGTTGCAGTGACCCCACCAGCCGGAGCCGGCGGGCGACCAGTGGTTGAGGATCTCCCAGGCGGGGCCGAACCAGGGGTTCGTGCCGTGCAGGTGACCTTCGACGGTCTGGAGCATGGCGAACTTGTCGAGCGGGCTCATGCGGTCGATGGCGAAGCTGAAGGCGCCGTGGTCCTCGGACCAGTCGGCGTCGGCGACGAGGTTGTCGCCCTCGACGCGGATCTTGTTGACGCGCATGCCCTGGAAGATCTCGTTGTAGAACTTCACGAGGGCTTCGGTCAGCGAGTTCTGGGCGTCCCGGTACTCCTGGACCTTGGTGTTGTACTCGTCGCTGCTGCCCTGGCCGTCGCGGCGCAGGTTGCGGAGCTCCTCACCCAGGTTCTGGATGGTGGTCGCGGGGGCCTGGAAGGTGGTCTTCGCGAGCTCGGACGGCGTGTCGTTGTCGCTGCTCAGGTGGCCCCAGATGAGGTCGCCTTCGGCCTGGGCGTACCAGTAGCCGGCCCAGGGCACGAAGCCTTCGCGGACGCGCTGGGTGCCGCGCAGGACGTCGTCGACGTCGAGGCTGTGGCTCAGGTTGACGCTGTCGCGCAGCAGGCGGATGAAGTCGAAGTCCTCTTCGTCCTCGTGGTCGTCGTAGAGGCCGCGCAGCGGGCCGGCGAGCTCCTCGACCTCGGCCGGGTCCATCAGGCGCGAGTCCATGGTGGGCGTGACGCTCCACACGGCCCAGGGCTGTCCGTCTTCCCAGGTGTCGGTGATGAGCGTGTTGTCGAGCGAGTTCTCGTACATCACGTCGACGCTGGTGCCGGTCGCGTTGGTGAAGTTCACCTCGCTGCCGTCCTCGAGCTCCAGGTCCGCGTCCTCGGGGAGGATGGGGAACGGGGGCACGAAGTGCGGGATGATCGACAGGTTCGTCTGCGAGAGGCGGTTGAACGAGCGGTTCATCTCGTCGTCGTCCACGGAGACGGCGTCGTGGATGCGCTCGCCGTTCAGCGTGTAGAAGTAGACGAGGCCGGCCATGCGGAGGCGGTCCTCACGGATGACCATGTAGATCTTCGGGTCGGCCTCGACGAGCTCGCTCTCGAGGTTCAGCGCCGGGTCCAGGCTGGCCTTGATGACGGTCAGCGGGCTCTCGGTGCCACCCTTGACGTAGAACTCGTGGAAGTCGTCGCCCTCGTCGGGCACGAAGTTGTTGTGGATGACCTGGTAGCGCCAGTAGACCGCCTCGGACCAGCGGTCGCCGAGGTCCACGATCTCATCGGCTTCGGTCGCCTCGGGGCTCGTCGAGCTGTCACCGCGCTCAGTGCGCATGTTGACGTGCTTGTAACGAGTCTCCAGGTGGAACTCCATGTTCTGGGACCAGCCCGGGCGGAGCGAAGGGGAGATGATTTCATCGTCCTCGCAACCGGTGACGGCCATCGCGGAGATCGCGAAAGCCAGGGCGGGGAGGCGGCGCCAGAAGTGGCGAAGGCTCGTCCTACGCATGATGTGTTCCCTCTCGTCGGCGAGTCGAAGCTCGCGTTATGAACCCGTCTTGGGCTGCATCCGGATCGAAGCCGATCGCAGCGGCAAGGCTCTACACGATGCGCAAGCTCCGTGCCAAGGGATTGTCAAGGTTGTGTGACATCGCGCAAGCCCTGGATCGGGGCACCTCGGCGGGATCGGGGGTCAGGTGTTGCGGCGGGTGTTGCGGCGGGCTGTGCGGGCGGGTTACGCGGATTGTAGCTTTGGTGTAACTGGATTGTTACATCTGGTTCTCACGCCAAGGGCGCGGAGGGGCCAAGGGCGCGGAGGGGGTCAGCGCAGGGGTGGGGGCTCGCATTGGCCGGTGGTGGCGGAGCAGATGAAGACGGCGTGCGCGCTGCGCAGAGCTGATGGGCGCAGCAGCAGCAGGTCGTGCTTCATCCAATCGACGCCCACGGCTCGCTC
>JAJDAI010000086.1 GCA_029261955.1 Deltaproteobacteria bacterium
AGGAGGCGGGGGTCTACCAGGGCGCCAAGAACGTCGACCAGAACGTGTCCGTCGCCGAGCGCAGCGGCACGCCGGTCGAGTTCAACATGGCCCCGCAGTGGTTCATCCGCGTCCTGGACATGAAGGACGAGCTGCTGGCCCGCTCGGCCCAGCTCAACTGGCACCCCGAGTGGATGAAGGTCCGCCTCGACCACTGGATCGAGGGCCTCAAGTACGACTGGAACATCAGCCGCCAGCGCTTCTACGGCGTGCCCTTCCCGCTCTGGTTCTGCGACGGCTGCGGCGGCCCGGTGCTGGCGGACGAGAGCCAGCTCCCGGTCGACCCCCTCGAGGACTCGCCGGCCTCGGCCTGCCCCAGCTGCGGCGGCACCGCCTTCACGGGCGAGCCCGACGTCATGGACACCTGGATGACGTCGTCGATGACGCCGCTCATCAACGCCAACTGGGCCGAGTCACCCGGGCGCGACGGCACCATGGACCTGCACCCCATGGGCGTGCGCGTGCAGGCCTTCGAGATCATCCGCACCTGGCTCTTCTACTCGGTGGTCAAGTCCCACCTGCACCTCGACACCATCCCCTGGACCGACGTGATGATCTCGGGCTGGGGTCTGAACGAGCAGGGCAAGAAGGTCAGCAAGCGGGACCTCGAGAAGCACACCGACAAGGAGGGCTACAACCGCTACGAGCCCTACGCCGTCATCAAGAAGTTCGGCGCCGACGCGCTGCGCTACTGGGCCGCCGGCAGCCACCTCGGCCAGGACACCCGCTACAACGAGAAGGCCGTCCGGGCCGGGCGCAAGCTCGTGGTCAAGCTCTGGAACGCCACCCGCTTCGGGCTCATGCAGCTGCAGGGCTTCGACCCCTCCGCCGCGCGGATGCCGGCCGCGGAGCGCACGCCCGAGGATCGCTGGGTGCTCGCCGAGCTGCACCGCATCATCCCGACGGTGCAGCAGGGCTTCGAGTCCTACGACTACGCGACCGCGCGTGAGGCCATCGACCGCTTCTTCTGGGGCGTCTTCACCGACAACTACGTCGAGATGGTCAAGGACCGCTTCTGGAACACGGAGCGGCATCCCGAGGCCGCGCGTGAGTCGGCGCGGGCGACGCTGTGGGAGGTGCTGCGCACCCTGCTGGCGCTCTACGCGCCGTTCCTGCCCTTCGTGACCGAGGAGCTCTTCCAGCAGATCTTCGCGCCCTACGAGGACAGCGTGAGCCTGCACGTCACGGCCTGGCCGCAGGGCGATGCCTCCCTGGTGGTGGACGTGCCCGAGATGGAGATCGTCTTCGCGATCCTCAAGGCCTCGCGCGCCCTGCGCACCGAGGCGCGGCTGTCCCAGACCAAGCGCCTGCCGGCGCTGATCATCGACGCCTCCGGGGCGAGTGAGTCCATGCGTGAGTCGCTGACGTCGCTGGAACTCACGCTCGCTGCGGTCAGCCGCTGCGGTGAGATCCGCTG
Source organism: Deltaproteobacteria bacterium (assembly GCA_029261955.1). Taxonomy (GTDB): domain Bacteria; phylum Myxococcota_A; class UBA796; order UBA9615; family UBA9615; genus CALCXL01. Next base: position 1,457 of record JAJDAI010000086.1, read on the forward strand.
GGAAGCGGCCGAAGGCGAGAGCGAGCTCGAAGGCGTGCGCGTCGGCATCGTGCCGCCGGAGCCCGAGGCGGTCGCCGCGGAGTAGCTGCGGCTCAGGCCGCGCGGCTCCGGCGGAGGCTGTAGCTGCCTTCGAGGTGCTCGTGGATGTCGCCCGTCGTGGGGTCCACGAGCCAGCGCATCTTGAGCTTCTCGGGCACGGCGATGACGCTCGGCTCCTCGTAGGTGCCGAAGACGTGGTCCCAGATGGGCGAGGTCACGCCGTGGTTCGCCGCGGGGTTGTGGAAGTGGTGGTGGAAGTGGTGCCGGCGCGCCCAGCGGCCGTAGGCACCGAAGCCTTCCCAGACGTGCTCCAGGCGGTGCAGCAGCTCGTAGTAGCCGTAGAAGCTCACGAAACCGAAGACGAAGGCCGCGCCGAGCGTCGGGCCTGCGACCAGGACCGCGGGGCCGATGAGCAGCGCCGCTGCGGCGACGGCCACCCCGAGCTTCTTGAAGCTGGAGGCGAAGTAGTCGCCCTTGCCGTGGTGCGCGATGTGCTCCTTGCCGAAGGGGTTGCCGGTGAAGCGGCGGTCGTGGCCGAGCCAGCGGTGGATGCAGTACTCGGCGAAGGACCAGCCGGCGGCGCCGAGCAGCAGGGCGAAGAGGATCATCGGGAGGCTCCCAGGTTCTCGGCCAGGGGACCGAGGGCGTGGACTTGGGCGAGGTGGTGTTGGACCCGCGCTGGGTCAGCGCCCCAGCCACGAAGCAGGGACGTGAGGGCGCGGTCGATCAGGCCGTCGAGATCGCCCATCTGGAACAGCCGTCCCTCCTGCTTTCGCAGCTGCAGCAGCCCGTGCACCGTGCCGAAGGCCTGCATCGCGCGGTCCATGCCGGGGCCCGGCTCCAGCTGCTTCGAAGCGGCGGCCTCGTCCAGCGCCTGCCCCAGGGGGGCAAAGGCGAGGGCCATGGCAGCAATGGCGGGCTCGGCGTCGGCCAGGTCGGGCACGAGCATGCGCGGATCCGCGGACAGCAGCGAGAGCAGCCCGAAGCGGTTCGGAGCGACGCGGGCGAAGGCCCGGTAGGTGAAGGCCGCGGCGAGCGCCTGCTGGATGGGCTCCTCGGGATCGACCCGCGCGACGCTCTGCTGCACCGCCTCCCCGAGATCCTCCAGCACCTTCGCGGTCAGCGCCGCGATCAGCGCCCCCTTGCCCGAGAAGTAGCGGTACAGCGCGCCCGGCGTGTAGTCGACGTCCTTCGCCAGGCGGTGGATCGACAGGCCATCGAAGCCCTCCTCGATCACCAGCGCCATCGCCGCGTCGAGGATGCGCTGGAGGTTGGCCTCCCGGCGGCGTTGGCGCGGGCTCTGATCCTGCGAAGCGTGAAGCACGCGTACTTTGTAAACGCCGTTCACGCTTTGCGCAAGGGATCGATCGCGGCGAGCGCTGATGTCCTGACCCCGGGGTCAG
>JAJDAI010000851.1 GCA_029261955.1 Deltaproteobacteria bacterium
TCCGCGGTGGTGGACGACGACGACTCGGCCCTGCCAGACGACGACGACTCGGCCCTGCCGGACGACGACGACGTCACCGCAGACGACGACGACTCGGCCCTGCCAGACGACGACGACGTCACAGCGGACGACGACGACGTCACCGCAGACGACGACGACTCGGCCGTGCCGGACGACGACGACGTCACCGCAGACGACGACGACGTCACCGCAGACGACGACGACGTCACCGCAGACGACGACGACGTCACCGCAGACGACGACGACGCAACAGCGGACGACGACGACGCCACCCCAGACGATGACGACGCCACAGCAGACGACGACGACTCAGCCGTCATCGACGACGACGACACGGTGCTCGTGCTGCCTGATCCGGACCTGGACCTCGGCCCCGGCTGCTCGGTCTCCTGCAGCGGGTCCGGCCGAGGCGGCGCGGCCTGGGGCTTGCTGCTGCTGCCGCTGCTGGCCCGACGCCGGCGCGCCCCCAAGGTGCCCCTGCGCCGACGCGGCCCCGCGGCGCTCCTCGTCGGCGCCCTCTGCCTGCCCGCCTTCGCCTCGGCCGCCCCGGTCATCGTGGTGGCCGTCGACCGCACCTCGGCGGAGCAGCGCGCCTCCATCCTCTTCGGCGAGCGCGAGCACGAGGTCGTGCGCCTGCCCTCGGGCAAGCTGGACGACTCCCTGGGCGCGGTCGGCGGGGAGCCGACCTTCCTGTGCCCCGTGCCCTCGAACTCCATCGACGAGTTCAACGCCCGGCTGGACGACGCGCAGAAGCTCCTGGACGGGCTCAACACGGCCGCCGCACGGGAGCGCCTCGCTGGCGTCGAGCACACGCTCACCTGCCTGACCCAGCCCCCGGAGAACGAGACGCTCTGGCGCCTGCACTTCCTCAACGCCCTGCTGGAGCACTACGAGAGCAACAGCGACTCGGCGACAGCGCACCTGCAGGCGGCGGTCTCGACTCGCCCCGCGGCGCCCTACGACAGCAGCTACCCACCTGACCTCGGCGAGCGCTACCGCGCGCTCCAGCAGGAAGCGCTGGGGGCCGAAGCCGCCGTGCTGCACAGCAACCCCGCGCCGGGCTGGACGCTCTGGGTCGACGGGCGACCGGTCACCAACCCCTTGCACCGCACCGTCTCGGGCCGGCACCTGGTGCAGGTGCGCACGACCGTGGGCCTGCGCGGCTTCTTCCTCGACCTGGTGGCCGGCCAGCAGGTCCTCATCGCGCCGCCGCAGCGCCTGGCGGATCTGGCCTCGGGGCTGTCGGCCGACGAGCAGGTCGGTCTGCGCCGCCAGATCCTCGAAGCCTTGCCCCGCCCCCTGGACTCGGAGCTCTGGCTCGACGACGGGGAATCGACCGTCCGCCTCGGCGGCCTCGGCGGTCTCGCCGTGGAGCGGGCCCCCAGCCCCGCCGCCCTCGCACCGCACCGCCGCGTCGCCATCGCGCTCGGCGGGGGCTACCTCCACACCGGGGGCTGGCACTACGGCGCGCTCGCCCTCGATGTGTCCATCGGACTCGTGGGCCCGCTGCGCGTCGCGGTCTTCGGCCGCCCCTCCTTCGGGCAGGCCGGACGCTGGAGCAACGGCAACGAGAGCCCCAAGATCATCCCCGTGCTGACCCCCTTCGGCGTCGTGGCCGAGTTCCAGCTCAACGGCCCCGTGCGCCCCCGCTTCGGCGTCGGCCTCCAGCTGGCCGGGAACCCCGACGGCACCGATGAGGCGGCCCGCTTCCTGGTCGGCTTCACAGGCCGCTTCGGCCTCGACATCCCGCTCAAGGGGCCGCTGGCGGTTCGCGTCCAGGGCGAGCTCGGCAACCTCGAGCGCCTCCTGCAGGCCTCGGTGCTCGGGCAGCTGGTCCTCTCCTTCGGGACGCAGGCGAAGTAGCGGCGAGACGCCCCCGTGTTCGACGCTCACGCCCACCTGAAGTCCGCGCCCGGGACCCCTGGCAGCGGCTGGGTGATCCCCGGGGTCGACCTGCAGAGCGAAGCGCTGGCCCGGGACCTGCTCGCCCGGGACCCTCGCCTCGTCGCCGCCTTGGGGCTGCACCCCTGGCACCTGCCCGAGGCGCTGGACGAGGCCCTCGCCGAGCTCGACGCCCTCGCCGCCAGCCGCCGACCCATCGCCATCGGGGAGACGGGCCTCGACAAAGGACGTCGGGGAGCCCCCAAGGAGCTTCAGCGCCGCGCCTTCGCCCACCAGGCCCGCCTCGCGAAGCGCCTCGACCTGCCGCTCATCCTGCACGTCGTGCGAAGCCACGGCGCCTGCCTGGACCTGCTGGAGGCCGAGGGCTTCGACGGCGGCGGCATGGTCCACGACTTCCAGGGCCCAGCGCAGATGATCCCGCGCTGGGTCGAGGCCGGCTTCTGCCTGTCGATCTCGCCTCGGGGTCAGGACAAGGCGGAGCTCATCGCCGCCATCCCCGAACCCAGCCTGCTGGTGGAGACAGACGACGCCGGGCCGGAGGCGCTGGTCGCCGTGATCGAGCGCGTCGCGGCGGCCCGGGAGCAGCCCGTCGAGGCCATCACCGCCCTCACGGAAGCGAACGCGCGGCGGCTCTTCAGAATCTGAGGCTGGACAAGCGCCCGTTTCTGAGTCAGATCCCGGCCATGTCCACGTCCCCCCGCGTCATGCCCTCGGCCCTGCCCGGCGACACCGGCAAGACCCGCAAGGGCGCCGAGCCCCGCCCGGTCGATCCCACGCTCGACCCCGACGAGACCCTGCCCCGGCAGCAGCGGCGCTTCGACCGCACCGCGCGGCTGCTGGGCGACCGGTCCATGACGCGCCTGCTCGGAGCGCACGTCGTGGTCTTCGGCGTGGGCGGCGTCGGCTCCTTCGCCATCGAGGCCCTGGCGCGCAGCGGCGTGGGGCGCCTGACCCTCGTCGACTTCGATGACGTCTGCGTCACCAACACCAACCGGCAGCTGCACGCGCTCAAGAACACCGTCGGCCGCACGAAGGTCGACGTGATGGCGGAGCGCTGTGGGCTCATCAACCCTCACCTCCAGGTGAGCGCCCGCGAGCTCTTCTACAACGCCGAGACCGCTGAGGATCTGCTGCCCGACGAGCACGACATCGACTTCGTCATCGACGCCATCGACAACATCACGGCGAAGTGCCACCTGCTGAACCGCTGCCGCGAGCTGGGCATCCCGGCCGTCTCATCCATGGGCGCCGCGGCGCGGCTGGACCCCACGCGGATCCGCATCGCCGACCTCAAGGACACCTACAACGACCCCTTCGCCCGGGACGTGCGCGGCATCCTGCGCCGCCAGTACGGCTGGGACCTGACCGAGGACACGGGCCTGGCCTGCGTCTTCTCGGTGGAGCGCCCGGTCAAGCCGACGGCGCTGCACTACGACCTGGCGGTGGGCGGCTTCCAGTGCGTCTGCCCGCCGAAGGAGGACCGGCCGCACAGCTGCGACGACCGGCTCCAGATCGAGGGCACGCTGTCCTTCGTGACGGGGACCTTCGGGATGACCTGCGCGTCGGTCGTCGTGCGCACGCTGTCCGAGCTGGACCTGGGCCTTACGACGCGACCCGACCTGTAGCCCGGATTCTGCACGAGTCTGTCTGCTGCGGCCGCCTGATCGACGCACCGCGGCCCACGTACTCCAGAACGCCTCCTCGACGATGGGTCCACATCGACTTCGTCGCCGTTCCGTCCGTGCGCGGGCCGCAGCACGCCGCTCAGACGCCCTCGCGACGACACACTCGTGCAGGATCCGGGCTGGCGCGGCGCCGGATCAAGCCGGCCAGCATCAGCAGCGCGAAGCCGCTGCCTTCGCCGCCGCTGAGCGACGAGGAGCAGTCGCAGCCCTCGGGGTCCGGGTCCTCGACGGTTGGCTCGACCCCGCAGCCCGGGTCCGCGTCGTCGATGAGGCCGTCGCAGTCGTTGTCGAGGCTGTCGGCGCAGGAGGTGCGGGTGATCTCGCCGTTCTCCGGCGACTCCGCTGCGTTGCTGTCGTTGCAGTCCCCGTCGCAGAGGCCGACCCCGTCGCCGTCCGCGTCCGCTTCCACCTCGGGCAGGGCGCCGTCGCAGTCGTCGTCGATGCCGTTGCACTGCTCGGTGACCAGGGGCGAGCGGGTCTCGTCGGTGTCGTCGCAGTCGCCATCGCAGGCGGAGACGCTGTCGCCGTCGTTGTCCTCGGTCTCCAGCGTGCTCTCGTCGCAGTCGTCGTCGCGGCCGTTGCACAGCTCGGTCAGGCCGATGCCGCGGGTCGGGTCGGCGTCGTCGCAGTCGCCCCCGCAGAGCGAGTAGCCGTCACCGTCGCCGTCCACGATCTCGTCCGTGTCCGGGTCGCAGTCGTTGTCCTGCTCGTCGCAGACCTCGGTGTTGAAGGGGAAGTTGAGCGGGTCGGCGTCTTCGCAGTCGGCGCAGTTGAGGTGGCCGTCGCCGTCCCCGTCGACCTCCTCGGCGTCGCCGGCCCAGGTGCCGTCGTCGCAGTCGTTGTCGAGGCCGTCGCAGAGCTCCTCCTGGCCGGGGAAGCGGGCGGGGTCCAGGTCGTCGCACTCCTCGCAGCCCCAGTAGCCGTCGCCGTCCCAGTCGTCCTCCAGGCCGAAGCGCAGGCGCACCGCGTAGCCGAAGTCCCGCGGTCCCAGCTCCATGCCGCTCTCGGGGCCGCTGACGTTCAACGCGCCGCTGCCGATGCGGATGCGCCCGAAGCCGAACTCGACGGGGAAGTCCACGTCCTGCTCGTTCGTGAAGCGCATGTTCCCGGTGATCGTGTTGCTGTAGATGCCCGCCATGTAGAGCATCCCGGGCTGCAGCAGGTAGGGCATGGGCTCGCTGCCGTGCCACTCGAAGCCGTCAGTCTCGGTCGGGAAGTCCTGGCTCGTCTCCCTGACCAGGACCCAGGGCCCGATGACCGCGGGGGCCTCGAAGAGCACGTACTGGAGCGTGTCGCCCTGCTCCTGGGAGACCTCGGCGTCCAGGCCGGCGAAGATCGCGGCCTCGTCCACCTCGAAGCGCAGGCCGTAGAGGTTGCGGAACAGGGTCGTGCCGCCGAAGTAGTCCATCTCGCCGAGGGTGATCTCGCCGCTGACGACGAGGTCGCAGTTGTCGTCGATGCCGTTGCAGGTCTCGGTCTGGTCGGGGTGGATGTCCACGGCGTCGTCGGCGCACTCGGCGCAGGCCAGGAAGCCGTCGCCGTCGTCGTCCACCTCGTCGGCCGGGACCACGTCGTCGCAGTCGTTGTCGATGGAGTCGCAGAGCTCGTCGGCGCCGGGGCTGCGCGCCGCGTCCGCGTCGTCGCAATCGGCGCAGGACCAGGAGCCGTCGGAGTCGCCGTCCAGCTCGTCGCCGGGGAAGTCGGCCGAGCCGTTGCAGTCGTTGTCCTGGCCGTCGCAGAGCTCGGGGTTGGCGGGGAAGTTGGCCGCATCCGCGTCATCGCAGTCGCCGGCACACTCGGGAACAAGGTCCGCGTCCGCGTCGAGCTCGTCGGCGGGGATCACGCCGTCGCAGTCGTTGTCGGCGCCGTCGCAGACCTCGGGGTCGTCGGGCGAGCTGTCGGGATCCGCGTCGTCGCAGTCGCCCTCGCAGATGCGGACCCCGTCGCTGTCGTCGTCGGCCTCGTCGGCGCCGGGCGCGCCGGTGCAGTCGTCGTCCTCGCCGTTGCAGAACTCGGAGTTGCCGGGGAAGCGGGTGGGGTCGTCGTCGTCGCAGTCGGCGCTGGCGCAGGACTCGTCGCCGTCCTCGTCCACGCAGACCTCCAGGGTCAGACCGAGGGTGCCGCTGAGGATGGACTGCTCGCAGACCACGTCGAGCCAGGCGCTGCCGGCGCGGTCCTGGATGCCGACCACGGCGTCGCGGCCGTTGTTGGCGAGGGGGTGCCCCAGGTCCAGGTCGTCGTAGTGGAACTCGATGACGCCGGTGGGAAAGAGGCGGGCCTGGAAGGTGCCGGAGCCGGGGTGCGAGTCGCTGTCCACCAGCCACTTGATGACGAGTCGGTCCGGGGCCGTGCGGAGCTCGGCGAAGACGTCCGTCGCCGTCAGGTCGTCGTCCCAGTACACGGCGATGTCGAGGCTGTGCTCGGGCAGGCAGGCGTCGGTGGCGTCCGGGTCGCCGCCGTCGAAGGTGATGGCGCCCTGGCCGTCGATCGTGACCTCGGTCTGGTCGACGCCGTAGAAGGGAAAGGCCCAGGGCAGCGTGATCGTGCCTTCGCCGCTCAGGTCGGCGGTGGAGGCGTCGATCGCCTCCCAGACGAAGGTGCTCTCGTAGGCGACGTAGCCGAAGTCGTCGGGGCCGGCTTCGATCTGGGCGAGGGCGGTCGTGGGGAGCAGGAGGATCGCGAGGGCGAGTGCGCGCATGCCGCGCAGCTTAGACGGCGGGTGGAATCAAGGCTCCACGTAGGCGATCCAGTTGGTCGCCCCGCCCTCCCAGCAGCCGATGAAGAAGAGGTAGTCGCCCATGTTGATGGTCCAGCTGCCCGTCTCCGTGGTGCTGAGGCCTTCGGTGTAGTTGCTGAGCACGGTGCCGTCGCCGTCGTAGATGACCATGTCCATGTCGGCCGTCACGTCCCACTCGAGGACGACATCGGTCGTGACGCCCAGGTCGAAGGGGATGTTGAGCGAGAACCAGTCCGGGTCGTCGTAGGCGCCGTTGCCGCAAACCGTGGTGCCGGTGATGCACAGGCCGCCGAGCGCCAGGCCGATGTTCTGGGGCGAGCTGTCGGAGTCGTTGGGCTCGGCTTCGGAGATGATCTGCGTGGCGGAAGGCGGGCAGCTCAACGGAGTCGGGGTGCTGTCGTCGTCGTCGTCGTCGATGGGGGTGCTGTCGTCGTCGTCGTCGTCGATGGGGGTGCTGTCGTCGTCATCGTCGTCAATGGGCGTGGAGTCGTCGTCGTCGATGGGGGTGCTGTCGTCGTCGTCGTCCACCGCGTCGTCGTCGTCCGCGGCGGAGTCGTCGTCGTCTCCTCCACCACCACCGCCGCCGCGCCGTCCGGTGCAGGCGGGCAGGAGCAGGGACAGGAGCAGCATCAAGAGGGCGAGTCGGGTCATGTCGGGATCTCCGCGGGAGGAGGTAGCACAAGGCGGGCCGAAGGGCGGGGCCGACCGGCTCACCCCCCGCAGAGCTGCTCGGCCAGCTCCGGCGGGATCAGGATCTCCCCCGACCGCGCGCGCAGCACGGTGCGCCGGGCCTCGTGCAGCGGGTACTCCATGGAGAGGAGCACGCCGTTCCGGGCGTCCAGCTCGACGCCGACGATGAGGAACCCGAGCTTCATCTTCGCGATGAGGATCGAGTTGTTCGTGGCGATGTGGTGGCTGGTCAGCGCGTTGTAGCCGGCGTCGCGCACCAGCTGGAGCAAGGCGTTCGCCATGGCCGTGTAGAGCCCTTTTCGGCGGTGCGGCTCGAGCACGGCGGAGCTGGCCATGTGGAAGGTGTCCACCCGGGTCGAGAGCCCGAAGCACCAGCCCGCGAACTCGTGGCCACACAGCACGGCCATGCGGATCTGGGGGAGCTGGCGGTGCCGCTCCTTTCGCCAGGCGAGCAGGGTCTCGTCCGTCCCCCCCAGCAGCGCCGGGTCGACCGTGCCCGTCGGGCCGCGAAAGGTGATCTGCACCGCCTCGCTGAACTGGGGCTCGGGGTACATGGGCAAGAGCACGAGCCGGTAGGGCGCGGGCAGCTCCGTCGGCAGGACGACCGGCTTCGCGCCGTCGGCGAGGTGCAGGTGGAAGGCTTGTTTGAGGTCGGCGGTCACGGGGGCGGATGATAGCGGGAGGGGGCTGTTCTCACGCCAAGGCGCCAAGGGGCCAAGGGCGCCAAGGGGGCTTCGTTGCGCCGAGGGGCTCTTTCTTGACCGACCTCTCGCAACGATCGCAACGGGCAACGGGCGCAACGGGGGATTGGAGTCGGGTCGCTCGAGATCGGTGCGCCGGGGGGGCTGCTGTTCTTGGGTTTCGGTTCTCGTCCGGCCGAGACGGTTCGGCCTCGCCGAAGGCGAACAAAAGAGACGATCTGCCGCGGACGGACGCCCGGCCCCCGGAGCCCCGACGGTCTGAACGTGGCGGTCGTTGCCCGTTGCGATCGTTGCGAGAGGTCCTCAGCCCCTTGGCGCCCTTGGCCCCTTGGCCCCTTGGCGTGAGAACCGCTCCGGCCACCCCTTGAACCCCTCCCCCCCAGAGGCTAGAAACCCGCCCCCTCCCCGGAGATCCCCATGCCCGACACATCCGTCGAACTCCTCGTCATCGGCGCCGGCCCCGGCGGCTACCCCGCCGCCATCCGCGCGGGCCAGCTCGGCCTCAAGACGCTGATCGTCGAGAAGTCCATGTGGGGCGGCACCTGCCTCAACATCGGCTGCATCCCCAGCAAGGCGCTCATCAGCGCCGGCAAGACGGTGGAGAAGGCCAGCAAGGCCGCCGTCATGGGCATCACCATCGAGGGCGTCGCCGTCGACATGGTCAAGATGCAGGAGTGGAAGGGCGGCATCGTCACCAAGATGACCAACGGCGTGAAGGGCCTCTGCAAGGGCAACGGCTGCACGCTGGAGAACGGCCTGGCCACCTTCTCGGGCCCCAACACGGCGCGCGTCGAGCCGGTCGAGGGCGAGCCCTACACCGTCACCTTCGAGCACGCGGTCATCGCCACGGGCTCGGTGCCCATCCAGATCCCCAGCTTCGTCTTCGACGAGCAGGACATCCTCAGCTCCACCGGCGCGCTCGACCTGAACGCCGTGCCCGAGCACGTCGTGGTCATCGGCGGCGGCTACATCGGCCTGGAGATGGGCCAGATGCTCAACAAGCTGGGCTCCAGGGTCACGGTCGTCGAGATGGCGGACCAGGTGCTGCCCGGCTTCGACCCGGAGATCGTCAAGATCGTCGCTCGGAAGATGAAGAAGTCGAAGATCAAGACGCTGCTCAACGCCCGGGCCGAAGGCTGGCGCAAGGAGGGCGACTCGCTGATCGCCACCGTCACCCACAAGGGCGAGCAGCAGGACATCCCCTGCGACAAGATCCTCGTGACCGTGGGCCGCAAGCCCTTCACCACGGGCCTGGGCCTCGAGGCCGCCGGCATCCAGCAGGACGCGCAGGGCTTCATCCCCGTGGACTCGCAGCTGCGCACGAGCGTGCCGCACATCCTCGCCGTCGGGGACGTGACCGGGAACCCGATGCTGGCCCACCGCGCCACGAAGCAGGGTGAGGTCGCCGCCGAGGTCGCCGCAGGCAAGAACGTCGCCTGCGACTACAAGACCGTGCCCGCCGTGGTCTTCACGGACCCCGAGATCGCCACCGCCGGCCTGAGCGAGGCGGAGGCCATTGAGAAGGGCTTCGAGATCAAGGTCGGCAAGATCCCCTGGGCCGCCAACGGCCGCGCGCTGACGCAGCTGGAGACCGACGGCTTCGTGAAGGTCATCGCCGACGCAGCGGACAACCAGGTGCTCGGCATCGCGATCGTCGGCCCCAACGCCAGCGACCTCATCAGCGAGGCCGCCCTGGCGATCGAGATGGACGCCTTCGCCGAGGACATCGGCCTGACCATCCACCCCCACCCGACCCTGGGTGAGGCGGTGATGGAAGCGGCCAACAAGGTGCTCGGGCACGCGATCCACGTGATGAACTGAGCCCCGATGGGGCCCTCCCATCCCCTTGACACCCGGTCCCCAAAACCGGAGGCTCACGGCTGCTTGGAGATCGCCATGTTCCGTCTGCTTCTGCTGCCCCTGTTCCTGCTCGGCCTCATCGGCTGCCCCACGACCCCGCCGGTCGAGGCGGACGACGACGACGACTCCGCGGTCCCCGAGCCGGACGTGCTGCCCGAGATCATCCCGACGGAGTGGCTCGAGAACCTCAACGGCACCATCACCCACGTCCAGAACTACACGCAGGGCTACGACGGCCTCGTGGGCACCGAGTGCACCGAGGTCTTCGTGGCCAACGGCGCCAACATCACGCCCTTCCAGCCGAACCCCTGCGACCAGTGCGAGCTCGTCTTCGAGCTGTTCACCAACCGCAGCGGCGAGAACTGCCTGGGCGACGACGTGCTGGAGGACGAGGGCGAGCTGGGCCTCGACCTGCTCCAGGCCTCGGGCACGACGACGGTCTACTGGTACAACAACGGCCTCTTCGGCTGGGGCGCCGGCTGGGACGAGCTGACCAACGAGCTGAACACCCTCGTGCAGAACGAGGAAGACCTGACCCTGGACCTGCACTTCGAGTTCGACGACCCGCGCGACAACCCCAGCACCTCCGACGGCGACTGCGGCTTCTTCGGCGCCGACCGCTGCGAGTGGGACGGCCGCTACTTCGTGGACCTGCAGCTGCACCTCGACGCGGGCTCGGTCCAGACCTGGCAGGACGCACAAGCGGCCAAGTAGGTCCGGGCTGACTCACCGCCCGCGCCCGATCGGGTCGCAGGCACCCCGGCCTCCCCCCGAGAGCGTCCCACGGCGCTGCGTTCTGGTCTTGGCACGCTCCCTGCGAAGTCGCTCCTGCAACAAGGAGCAACTTCCATGCAGCAGTTCATCCAGATGGCCGCCGAGCAGCTCGGCGCCTCCCCCGACGTGACTTCCGATGCCACCCACGGCCTGCTCAGCGGGCTGCGGGAGCAAGCGGGCGCAGGCAGCTTCGACTCCGCGCTCGGCGCGATCCCCGGACTCAGCGACTTCCTCGCACCGAAGGAGGAGGCCGGCCTCGGCGGCATGCTCGGCGGGCTGCTGGGCGGCAAGAAGGAGGAAGCGGGAGGACTCGGCGGTCTGCTCGGAGGCAGCTCCGGCGGCTTCGGAGGCCTGGCGGCGGCAGCGGGCGGCCTGCTCGGCGGGGACGCGGACAACCTGGGCGCCCTCATCGGGATGGTCAGCGGCAGCGGCCTCGATGCAGGCAAGATCATGCCGCTCGCGAAGATGCTCATGACCTTCCTCAAGTCCGAGGCGGGCGAGGACGCCGTGAGTGGCCTGCTCGGCAAGGTGCCGGAGCTCGCGAAGCTGCTGGGGTGATGGACCATGACGGACGGGCTCTACCTGGGCGGGACACTCGACGGCGACGAGGTCGAGGCTCCCTTTCGCTTCCCCGCTGACCGCCTGTGTCGCCACGGCGTCGTCATCGGCATGACCGGCTCGGGCAAGACCGGCCTGTCGATCGGGCTCATCGAGGAGCTCGCGCTCAAGGGCGTGCCCGTCATCGCGCTGGATCCGAAGGGCGACCTGGGCAACCTCGCGCTGGTCTTCCCGGAGCTGGACGGTCCGTCGTTCGAGCCCTGGGTCGATGGCGGTGAGGCGAAGCGCAAGGGCGTCTCCCGGGCAGAGCTCGCCGAGTCCAAGGCGGGCAAGTGGAAGAGCGGACTCAGCGGCTGGGGCATCGGCTCCGAGCGGATGGCGCAGTACCGCGAGCGCGTGGCGCTGACCGTCTACACGCCCGGCTCGGAGGCGGGCGAAGCGGTCGACGTGCTGGCCGCCCTGGGCAAGCCCGACGCCGCCGTGCTCGGCGACCCCGATGCGATGCGCCTGCTGGTGGGCGGCACCGTCTCCGCGCTGCTGTCCCTGGTCGGGGTCGAGGCCGATCCGATGACCTCGCCGGAGCACCTGGTGCTGGCCCGCATCATCGAGGAGGGCTGGACGGCGGGGGAGTCCCTGGACGTCGAGGCCCTCATCCTGCGCATCGTGGACCCGCCCTTCACGAAGGTCGGCGTCTTCCCGCTGGACCGCTTCTGGACCCCCGACAAGCGCATGGCCCTGGCCATGAAGCTCAACGCGGTGATGGCTTCGCCGACCTTCGCGCCCTGGATGAAGGGCGCGCCGCTGGATGTCGCGTCGATGATGGCGACGGGCGACCGCGTGCCGATCTCCATCTTCCACATGAGCCACCTGAGCGACTCGCAGCGGCAGTTCTTCGGCGGCCTGCTGCTCCAGCGCATCGTGGCGTGGTCGCGCTCCCAGCCGGGCACGAGCTCGCTGCGCGGCCTGCTCTACCTGGACGAGGCCTTCGGCTACCTGCCTCCGCACCCCAAGAACCCGCCCACGAAGCAGCCTCTGCTGACCCTCATGAAGCAGGCGCGCGCCGTGGGCTTCGGGGTGGTTCTGGCGACCCAGAATCCCGTGGACCTGGACTACAAGGCGCTGACCAACGCCGGCACCTGGGCCGTCGGGCGCCTCTCCACCAGCCAGGACGTGGAGCGCGTGGCCGAGGGGTTGCGCAGCGCGTCCGGGACGGACCTGACCTCGGCCATCGGCAGCCTGAAGCCGCGCCAGTTCGTGCTGCGGGACGTGAGCGAGGACGCGCCGATCCGCTTCACGACGCGCTGGGCCATGAGCTTCCTGCGCGGGCCCGTGTCCCGGGGGGAGCTGAAGGACCTGCCGGGGCTGGTGGCTCCGGCTGCTTCCGCTCCGGCACCTCCCCTTGCAGCAACGGCGCCCCCGACGACGAGCGCGGCGGCAGCTCCGCCCCCAGCGGCGCCCGAGCCCACCCTGCCCGGCTCGGCCACCCCACCCCCGACCCCGACCGGCGCAGACGTGGCCTGGCTCAACCCGCGCGCGGTCTTCTCGGCCCGCCTGGACGGCGCCTTCTCGCCCCACCGGGAGGCTGCTCGGCCGGATCACAAGGTCCTGTTCCGCCCCGCCCTCTTCGCCCAGCTGCGCCTGCGCTTCGACGAGGAGCGGGCCGGCTTCATCCAGGACGAGGAGCAGGTCCGCGTCTT
>JAJDAI010000852.1 GCA_029261955.1 Deltaproteobacteria bacterium
GCGTGGGACGCCCTCGGCTTCGGTCGAGGAGACGCCGCCGGCGTCCCGCCGCGTCTTGCCGGAGGCGAGGCCGCCCTGCGCGAGCAGGGCGTCGATCTCGTCGGCGAGCTTGGCCGCGCTCTTGTAGCGGCGCTTGCGCGGTCCGGCGGTCGCCTGGAGGCAGATCCGGTCGACGCGCCGGTCCATGCTCGGGTCGATCTCGTTCGGGTCGTCCTCGACCAGGAAGGTGGCGCCGACGATCCCCGTGATCTCGGCGTAGGCCTCGCCGCCGGATCCGTCGTTGACCGCGTCGAGGAGGATCACGAGGTTGAAGCTGCCCGCGGTGGGGTCCGCGTAGATGAAGACGACCGCGGTGTCGCTCAGCTCCGCGCCCGTGTCGGAGCCGGAGTTGCTGTAGTCGTAGAAGGCCACGACGTCCGCGGCCGAGGTGGCCGGCAGGAAGAGCGCCGTGCCGTCGGGGCCGCTGGCTTCGACGCAGGTCGTGAGGTTGTCGCAGTCGTCGTCGATGCCGTTGGCGCAGACCTCGGGGTTGCCGGGGAAGCGGGCGGGGTCGTCATCGTCGCAGTCCGCGTCGGCGGGGGAGCCGTCGCCGTCGGCGTCGAGGGGCCCGGTGGCGTCGTCGTCGTCGCTCGTCGCGTCGTCGTCGTCCACGACGTCGTCGTCATCGGCCGTCGCGTCGTCGTCGTCGTCGCCCGTGCCGCCGTCGCCTCCGCCGACGGTGAACGAACCGGGGCAGCCGAGCAACAGGCCGAGGAACAGGAGCGGGGAGAAGCGAAGGGACTCAGGCATCCGCGGAGTATAGGCGGGCAGGGGGGCGGACATGCCCGGGCACCGGGGGCACCGTGCAGGCCGTGTTCGCCGGCGGGCTCGGCGCCCGACCGCCCCGGCGCGCCCTGCCGGTCCCACGATCCGAGCGCCGCGTCGGTGAGCTCGCCCGAGGGGAGATTCAATGCGTGCCGCCGAACAGAACCTGTGTATTCTCCGCGCCGGCCGCCCGGGGAGGGTGTGGCCAGCCCGGGGGTGGCTCCCCCTCGGGGCAGAGAGGGCCACGTGATCGCGCGAATCCAACGCTTCGTCATCACAGTGTTCTGCTGGCACGTGGTGCTGAACTGCGCCTTCGGCTCCTTTCTCATCGGCATGCCCGCGATCCTGCTGATCCCCCGACGCTTCGACCCCGAACGCCGCATCCCGCACCGCGTGGGCGAGTTCTTCTGGGGTCGGCTGGTCTGGATGCTGAATCCCTTCTGGAAGCTCGAGATCGAGGGCGCGGAGCGCATCCACCAGGGCGGCCCCTACCTCGTCTGCACCAACCACCAGTCCCTGCTCGACGTGCTGGTGGTGATGGCGCTGGGCGGCGACTTCAAGTGGGTCTCGGGCCTCCGCTTCTTCAAGATCCCGATGCTGGCCATCTACATGCGCCTGTCGGGCTACATCGCGGCGGACCTGAAGAACCCCTTCTCGGCGGGCTCGATCCTGGGCGAGTGCGGGATGTGGCTGGACCGCGGCGTGTCGGTGGGCATGTTCCCCGAGGGCACCCGCTCGGACGACGGCGAGCTGGGCAACTTCAAGCCCGGCGCCTTCCGCGTGGCGGTGGAGAAGGGCCTGCCGGTCCTGCCCGTCGCCATCGACGGCACGCGCGACATCCTCCCGCGCCACGGCTGGACCTGGCTGGGGGACAGCCCCTTCAAGACCATCCGCGTGAAGATCCTGGACCCCGTGCGCGTGGAAGACACCGCGACGGGCGACCACGTGGGCCTCAGCCGCGCCTGCCGCGACCGCATCGACGAGCAGCTGTCGACCTGGCGGGGTCGCGCCGAGCTCAGCGAGGAGGCACGAGGGGGCGACGAGGCCGGAGCACCGGCCAGAAGAGACGCCTCAGCATGAGCCGGGTGTAGATCCAGACGATCCGCCCGTTGTCCCGCCACTTGTGAAAGTGGGTGACCCGCTCGTCCGGCGGCGGGTACCAGACCTGGATCGGCCGGGCCAGGACCGGGACGCCGTGCCAGGCGGCCCGCACCAGGACCTCCTGTTCGAAGTCGTAGTGCCGCGCCGCGAAGCCCAGGGCCAGCACGTGCTTCAGCGGGTAGATGCGGTAGCCGCACTGCGAGTCGGGGCGTTCGCCCTTGAGCTCGGGCCCCGAGCTGGCCCAGAGCATGAAGTCCGAGATCGCGCGGCCGACCTTGCTGGAGCGCGGCACGTTCGCGACGTCGCGCGGCCGGGTGCCGACGACGATGGCGTCGGGGTTGGCGCGCATCGCCTCGAGCAGACCGGGCAGGTCCTCGGGCAGGTGCTGCCCGTCGGCGTCGATGGTGACCGCGTGGGAGTAGCCCGCGGCGGCCGCGTGCTGGAAGCCGGTGAGCAGCGCGGCGCCTTTTCCCAGGTTCCGGGGGTGGCTGAGGATCTCGGCCCCGGCTTCGCGGGCGGCCTCGGGCGTGCCGTCGGTGCAGCCGTCGTCCACCACGACCACCGGCAGGCCCTGCGCCAGGACCCCGCGGACCACCTCGGCGATCGTCGCCCGGTTGTCGAGGGTCGGAACCAGCGCCACGGCATGGCACCTTGCGGGTTCGGGGGCTGTGCTCAACGGGACTCCGGCGGGGGACGCGCATCCTGCCACGGTTGGGCGGGCCGCTTCACGACCGCTGTCGGTCTGGCAGACATCGCCCCCGGAGGGGCGCCTCGCCTCAGGGCCCGGGGCAGGCCGAGGACTTGACGATCGCCGAGCCCGTGTCCTCACCCGAGACCGCCCAGCGCCAGCCGCTCGAGACGTGCTGGAGCACCAGGCGGTAGCTGGGTCGCGGAGCCAGATCGTGGGAAGCCAGGGCCATCACCTGGGCGAAGGTGCAGCGCGGCTCGTAGGGCGGCGTGTCGTCCCGCACGGGCCGCTGCACGCCCAGCAGGGCCTTGACCTTGGCCTCGCCGACCCGGATGCGCAGCTCGCTGCGGAGCGCCTGCTCGGAGACCTCGGCCATGCCCCGCGCGGAGCGCCGAAGCGCGGGCGAGAAGAAGCGGTAGTCCACGTCCCAGTCTGCCCTCGACGACAGGTCCAGCGAACCGTCGACCCGGGCCCCGTCCAGGTAGATGGAGCCGAGCTGCGCGTCGGTGCTCCAGGCGCGGGCCATCTGCAGCGCCCAGGGCAGGTTGCCGAGGGGGTCGAAGGCGTTGAACGAGCCCTCCATCGGCGGAGCGGCCAGGGGGATCCAGCCGGGGAAGGTGCTCGACCCCAGCTCCGACGGCGCCATGCCCGCGTCGGGCGGACGCCCGGGCAGGCCGGGCAGGCCGGGCACGGGGATCACCGCGGGCACCGGCGGGACCTCCGGCTGGGTCGGTCGCAGCGTGAAGACCGCGACGCCCACGCCGAGCACGAGCAGCAGGGCCGCCAGGGCGCAGCCGAGCCCGAGCCCGCCCAGGTGCACGCGAAGCTGGGCCGCGAGGCCGCCGACGCGGTTCGAGGTGCCGCAGTAGGTGCAGCGCACCCGGTCCGTGCCCGCCTCGACGGGCAGCGCGGCGGAGCAGTTGGAGCAGTTGGCCATGGGCTGGGCCCCGGTGGGGTGGGCGGCGAGGCGGACCGTCGAATCCTGGCAGATCCGGGCGGAGCGGGTCGCGCGATCCCCGGACCTCAGCCCACCCGGCGCAGCAGCAAGGGGATCAGCAGGAGGAAGGCCAGCGCGAAGGGCTTCGGCGTCGCCGCGGCCTCGGCCAGGTCCCCGGTGCGCACGAAGAGCAGCTGCTCGGGCCCGTACTCGTTCCAGGCCGCGGTGCAGGTCAGCCGCCCGGTCCCGAAGTCCATCACCGCCGCCATGCGCTCGTCGCAGGAGCAGGCGGGGAAGCCGGCCACCGAGGCGCACTCGCCGCCACCGCAGTCGTAGTTGACGCAGGGGTCCTGCGCCTCGCCGCCCTTGAAGTCGGGCACGGCCGCGAGCGGGTCGAAGCGGGGGTCGACGCAGGTGACGGTGGGCCGTCCCCCGGTCGGGTCGGCGATGCTCCGGGCCAGCTCGCCGGGCGCGCAGACGCAGCCGTCGCCGAGCGACGTGGTGGCGCAGGTCGAGCCGGGGCCGCAGTAGGAGAAGCCGCACTCGGCCTCGTCCTCCTCCAGGCAGGTCTCGATGGGGTCGGCGATGGACAGGTCCAGCGCGTTGTCGATGTCCTCGCCGGGGCTGGGCTCGAAGACCGGGTCCTCCGTCATCTCCGAGCCGGACAGCCGCGTGTACATGCGCGTGACGTAGGTCGAGTCCTCCAGCCGCTCCGCCAGCCACCGGGCGTCCCCCTCAGGCAGCACGGACGCGTTCGAGCCGCCGAGCAGCGCCTGGTCCTTGTCCCCCGCGAACTCGGTGACGAAGGCGTGCCCGCCGGCGCGATCCACGAGCCAGGAGACCAGCGAGGCGTAGTTCGTGCGGCTCAGGCTGCGGTCGAGGCGCAGGTCCGAGGAGTCCACGAGGATGTGGGCGAAGTTGGCCGGCTGGTAGCGCTGCTGGGCGCCGATGAAGGTGAGGATGCCCATCTCGGGCTCCGCCCCCACCCCGGTCAGCACGATGGGGATCATCGGCGCAGCGCCCGGGTAGGTCATGACGATGGGCTGGATCTGGTTCGTGTTGGAGTTCGGCGCGAGCTTCATGGCCAGGAACTTCATGCCCGCCTCGACGTACATCTCGACCATCGGCTCCATGTACTCGGTGATCAGGTAGCCGTTGGTGTTCAGCCAGTCCACGAGGGCGTCGGGGTCGCTGGAGCTCACGACCTCCTGGAGGTAGGGGCCCACCTGCGGGAGCTGCTCGACCTCGACGGGCGGGCCGTCGAACTCGCCGAAGGCTTCGTCGTCGTCGTCCGAGGAGGCGGGGCAGGCTTCCAGCGAGGCGAGGCTGCCGGCGATCACCTGCGAGGCGAGCAGGGCGGCGCGGGTGCGGGGGGCGCCGGGCAGCTCGCCGAGGCGGACCGGGCGGTCGCAGCCGAAGCGCTGGCTGCGCTGGGTGCAGACGGTGCGCTGGTTGACGGGCACGGGCCGGGTCTGGGCGTCCAGCGAGGCCAGCGCGGTGGACGGCGCGACGTCGGTGATGGGGGTGTCGGGCACCGGCACGACCCAGGAGAAGTCCCCGGGGGTGCCCGAGTAGTTGATCTCGACGACCGCGGTGATGGTCTCGTCGTCGTTGACCGTGAAGAGGATCTTCTCGGCGTTCTGCTCCACCGGCTGGAGCAGCGCCTGGCTGCAGAAGACGCCCCCGCAGGCCAGGGCGAACGAGGGCGCGAGCAGCGCGGCGACGAAGATCAGGGCACGTGGGTGCATGGGGCCTCCTCCCTCCGAAGAGGAGCAAGGTCCGGTCCACGAGGCGACGCCGGGAGCAGCACGCCGAGCTGGCATCGTGCTTGCCTCGGGCGGTCCAGCGGGTCTTTCACCGCAAACTGCCGGCTTTGTGGCCGCGCTTGATATCGGTCAAGCGCGCGCCGGAGCGCCTGGTCGATGATGACCGGCGTCGTCTCCTTGGGGGAGCGTCGTGACAGCGTCTCCGTTTGCTCGGGAACGCGCCAGGAGCTGCAGGAGGCGGCTCGTTGAGGGGGCAGGATGTCGATTGCAGGAGTGGCCGCGCCGTTCGCGTGCCTCCAGAAGACACCGTGAACATCGAGGTTGGGCATCGCCCCGATCCCACGTGCTCGTCCTGCCCGCTCCGCTTGCTGGACGGCGCGGCGGCACCCGAGCTTCGCTCCCACGCGCCCGGTGCGGTGCTCTTCGAGCAGGGAGTCTCGGCGCGCCACCTGACCCAGCTCGACTCGGGCCTCGTGCTGGAGAGCGCATCGAACCGCGAGGGCGAGGAGATCCAGTGTGCCGTGCGCGGGCCCGGCTCGACCCTGGGCCTCGAGGCGCTCGAGGGGGGGACGCACGCGACGGCCGCG
>JAJDAI010000853.1 GCA_029261955.1 Deltaproteobacteria bacterium
GCCAAGGCCGTGAAGGCGAAGGTCACCGGGGCCCCCAGCGCGCGCGCTGTGAAGTAGGGCACCCCGGCGTTGGTGACGGCTTCCCCACCGCCCATCAGGGTCAACAGAGGACGGCCCAGCGGGACCAGGGCCATGGCGCCCAGGCCCAAGATGGCGGCCCACCACAACCCCTGCCAGAGGGAGCGGTCGACCGCGTCCATGTCTTCGGCGCCTGTGCGTTGGGCGACGACGACCTTCGTGCCGCGGGAGACGCCCAGGCCGAAGGCCAGGACGAGGTAGACGATCGGGCCGGCCAGGCCCATGGCGGCCAGCTCAGCGGTGCCGAGCTGCCCCACGAAGATGCTGTCGGCCACGGTCATCGCCGTGTGCGACAGCATCGAGATGCAGATGGGCCACGCGAGGTGCGAGACCGTTCCGAGCCCGATGCGCTCGGGCAGGCGTGATTCCGTCGACATGACGGACCTCCGGTGCCGTCCGCGCAATGCGGGACGACGGGGTGCCAGCGCGGCTGGCCTTGCTCGAGAGACGAATGGGGGTGTGGATCCGGGGAGCTCAGGCCCCGCGGCGGATCACGACTCGAGGGAGGGAGCTAGGAGTGGCGAGGTCGCCAGCAGCCAAAGGGGGTCGGGTTCCCACCGGTCGCACCCTGGCCGGGAGCCAGATCGCCGCGAAGGCGATACGTGATGTCGTTCATCTGTCGCCTCCAGTGGGGTGAATCGTTCCGACCGAGTGGGCGCGAGGAGCGCCGACCCTGGGACACTGGTTTTTGGGGACCGCGAAGTCAACCCGTTTTGTGGACGTTCTTCGGGGCGTTCCGCCCCTCACGCGCGTGAGCCTGTCGAGGCCTCTTTTTCTTCGAAGCTCAGCGTGTTTCGACGTTCTCGTCCTCTTCGCTCGGGTCCGAGTCGCGCGCGTCCTCGCCCGCTTCGCGCAGCCGGTAGTTGAGCCGGGACTGGAGCTCGGGGTCCAGGCGCTCCGGCGGGGCCAGCGCGAGGCCGGCGACCGCGTGATCGCCCTCGTCGTCCCGGGTGACCATGCCCTGAAGCATCGCGGCGGCCTCGCCGAGCTCCTCGTTGCCCTTGAGCCGGTCGATGAGGGCCTTCACGTCGTCGAAGCGCGCGTCCTCGGAGGCCTCGGGGTCGGCCTCGATGAGGGCGAGGCAGGGGAACTCCGAGCAGTCGATGGAGAGGAGCTGCGCGGCCATGCCTTCGGCGTCGATGGCGGCGCGCAGGGTGGATTCGAAGGCGGCGGGGGCCCAGGCCGGCGGCAGGTCTTCGGGCCAGGGTTGCGGTGCGCCCTCGTGGGCTTCGACGCGCGCCTGGGCCATGCGGCCTCCGAGGCGGGCGGCGGCGAGCTGGCCTTCGAGCTCGGCGATGCGGGCCTGGAGCAGGGCGGGGCTGGCGGGCTCGCTGGTGGAGCCGGGGGCCTCGCGGCGCACAACCCGGCGCACGACGGGTTCGCTCGTGTGGGTCTCGCCTGCTTCGACGACGACGGGCTCGGCTCCGGCGTCGGCGGAGGTGACGACCGCGCGTCCTTCGTAGACGAGTACGGTGAGGGCGGCGCCGGCGAGGGCGGCGACGAGGTGGGTGCTGTTCATGCTGGCGATCTCCGGGGTTCCCGACGGTTCACGCAGCAGGGCGTCCGGCGGTTCCACCGAGATCAGCGCGCGGCCTTCGACCGCCACGTGGTGGCTCCCGGCGAGCACGGCAGCCGTGCCATCGACCCAGGTGCTGCCTTGCACCAGGACCTGCGTCGGGACCGGGCGGCTCCAGACGAAGAGCGCGAACAGGGCGGCCGCAGCGGCGACCCAGGGCAGCAGGCGGTGGTCGCGGCGGGGCAGGGGGTCGAGGTGCGGCGGCGGGGCGTGCAGGGGCAGCGAGGCGAGCGCGTCGGGCAGCGCCTGCATGCGGGTCCAGAGGGCGTGCAGCGCGGGCTCGGCGTCGATGCGGGCGCGCAGGGCCTCGGCCTCGGCCGGGGGGAGCTCGCCGTCGAGCAGACGGGAGAGGGCCTCGGAGTCGGTCATGGGCGGGTCTCCAGAAGCTCAGCGAGGCGGCCACGGCCGCGGTGCAGGCGGGACTTGATGGTGCCTCGGGCGACGCCTTCTATGGCCGCGATCTCGGCCAGGTCGAGGCCGTGCACATGGTGCATCACGACGGCGCGCCGCTGGGGCTCGGGCAGCAGGCGGAGCAGCGCCTCCAGCCGGGCTTCGCTGCGCTTGCTGTCGATCTCGGCGCTCGGATCGGGCTCGTGGGCTGGCTCGGCGCGCAGCGGCTCCACGCGGCGCACGACGGCGCGGCGGTGTCGGTCGATCAGGTGGCGGTTCGCGACGGTGGCGAGCCAGGTTCGGAAGCTGGCGCGCCCGGCTGGATCGAAGCGGGGCAGGGCGCGGAACACCTTCTCCCAGATCTCCTGGTAGGCGTCCTCGGGCTCCGCCGCCAGCCGCCGCGCGAGGCTCCACACCAGCGGCCCGTGCGCGTCGATCAGCCCACGCAGGGCCCGTCGGTCCCCCGACTGAGCGCGCACGATGTCCAGGTCGACGGCAGGCATGGCTGGAACGGTACACGCAGGGCTGCGGCGCGCGGTTCCGCGGGCTGGCGGGGGGGGGGGACCCACCGGCCCCCCACCAACGGGGGGGGGGGGGGGGTACCCCAACGCGCCGCGGGGGGGGACAAGCGGGGAGGG
>JAJDAI010000854.1 GCA_029261955.1 Deltaproteobacteria bacterium
CCGCCGAAGCGCACACCGTCGCCCGCCTCAGCCACCCCCACCTGGTCTCGTTGCTGGACCGCACGATGCTGCCGGCGCTGGAGGAAGGCGGGGAGCCGACTTCGGCCCTCGTCTTCGAGTTCGTCACGGGCACGCCCCTGACCCTGTGGTGCGACCGACCGCGGCCCTGGCGCTGGGTGCGCGGCGTGGCCGAGCAGATGCTCGACGCGCTCGCCTACGCCCACGGCCGCGGCGTCGTGCACCGCGACCTCAAGCCGAGCAACGTGCTGCTGGCCGGCGACGCGAAGGAGCCCTGGGTCAACCTGCTCGACTTCGGCATCGCGGCCTGGTCCGCGCCGGGGCGGGGCGGGGTCGAGGGCATGCAGCACATCGGCGGGGCCCCCGGCACGCGGGCCTACATGGCGCCCGAGCAGGTGAAGGGGGAGCTCGGGGACATCGGCCCCTGGACCGATCTCTACGCCCTCGGTGCGGTGCTCACGCAGCTGCTCATCGGCACGATGCCCTTCCCGGGAGACACCGACGAGGAGCTGTGGAGCCTGCGCCTGCGCAGCCGCTTCACGCCCCCGGTGCAGGCCCTGGCCGATCTCGGCGTGCCCTTGCGGCGCTTCCTGCTGCGCCTCATGGCCCCGGACCCCGCGCAGCGCTTCGGCTGGGCGGCGGACGCGAAGCGGAACCTGCCGGGCCCCGACGTGCTCGACCTGACCACGGACCTGTCGGCCTTCGACCCCGGCGCCACCGACGTGCTCGACGCCATCCGCCGGCCCGAGGACCGCGACACCGACCCCGACATTGCGCCGCCCGACGCCAGCGCGACCTACTCGGGCGGCTCCATCACCCTGGAGCTGGCCCCCGCGGACGAGCAGGAGGTCGCGCTGCCGCCGTCCTGGGCCGTGGATCGGCCCAACCCCACGGCCTGGCGCGCGGGCCTGGAGCACCTCGAGTCCCGCCGCCGCTCGGCGCCGACCCCGGCCGTGTCCTACTCCATGCTGTCCATGCGCGAGGCCCCGCTGGAAGGCCGTGGCGACGAGTGGAACCGGGCCTGGAAGCACCTCGCGCGAGCGGCCGAAGACCGCCGCCCCGCGCTGCTGATGATCGAAGGACCGCAGGGCCGGGGCAAGACGCGCTTCGCCCGCGAGCTGGCCGGTGTGGCGGAGGAGCTGGGCGTCGCCCGCTCGCACCACGTCCGCTTCCGGGGAGACGGCTCGGGCGCCGGCGCGCTGCGGCGCTTGCTGCACCGCGTGCTCCGCATCGCGCAGCTGCCGGAGGAGGTTCGCGAGGAGCGCGTGCGCCGCGTGCTCTCCGAAGCGGGCTACCCGGCCGAGGCCGACCTCGTGCCGCGCCTGCTGTCGATGCTGTCGCCGGGGCACCGGCCGGACGGGCCCGAGGGCGAGGAGGCCGCGACCGCCATCGAGCTCTTCCGCGTGCTCGGCCGCCGTCGCCCGCTGCTTCTGTGGCTGGAGGACGTCGACCGGGCCCGCGACCGCGCGCTCGTCCGCTGGCTGGAGCTGCTCTTCTCCACCGAGGGCGACCTGCCTGTCTTCGTCATCGCCACCGCCCGCGACGACCGCGCGGCGCCCGAGGACGAGCCTCCGGAGTGGGTGCTGCTCCGCGCCGACCCGGGCACGCTGCTGCTGGAGATGCCTCCGCTCGGGGACGCCGCCGTCGGCCGCATGCTGGGCTTCACCGCGGGTGTGTCCGGCCAGCTCGGCGGCGAGATCGCGCGCTGGTGCCGGGGCGACCCCCGCGCGGCGGAGCAGATCGCGCGCCACCTGCACGAGAGCGGTCGGCTGAACTGGACCCCCGGCGGCTACGAGCTGCGCGGCGACACGCCGTCGACGGCGGGCTACCTGCGCCTGGACTCGATCCTGAGGGTGCGGGCCCGCGACGCCGTGAAGAGCTCGCCGGATCCCGTGGCTACGCGCACCGCCCTCGACCTGCTCTCGCTGGTGCGGGAGCGGGCGCGGCACGTCGACTTCACCTCGGCGGCTCACGCGGTGGGCATCCCCGCGCGCCGCATCGAGGCCGCCCTGTCTCCCCTGGTCACCTCGGCGCTCGTGGACGTGCGGGACGAAGGGCCGCGACTCGCGCACACCGCGCTCTCGGACTCGGTGCGTACGGCGATGGAGCCCGAGCGCCGGCTGCGCTTCCACCGGGCCTGGGCCGTGATCCTGGAGGCCGGACGCGACGGGGCGGGCCGAGCCGAGCGCTTGCTCGAGGCCGCCTGGAATCGCGACGCCTGCGGTCAGCACGAGCTGGCCGCGCGCGCCGAGCTGCTCGCCGCCCACCTGCTGCGCGAGCGCCGCGAGGTGAAAGCCGCCTGGCGGGCCATCCAGCGGGTCGCGGACCGGGTCGCCGCGCACCCCGACGCCCTCGACGAGAACGAGCAGGCTGATCTGCAGGTCCTCGCCGCCGTGGTGTCGCACGAGGTCGCCGACGGACCGCGCTCCCCATCGGCCCTCGCGGCGGAGCTCGACATGCTCCAGCCCCTCTGGATCCTGCTGGAGGGCTCGGAGGTCCGCTGCCGCTGCGACCTCGTGCACGCCGAGGCCCTGCGCCGCGCCGGCCGCCCCGGCGACGCCCAGGAGTCGGTGCAGCGCGCCTTGGAAGGGGCCCGCGCGGCCCGCCTGCACGCCTGGGAGTGCCGCGCCCTCGTCCTGTCCGCCGACCTGCTGCGCCTCGAAGGCGACCTGAGCCGGGCCGGCCGGATGCTGGAGCAGGCCTGGGGCATCGCTCGGGGCCTGGCGGACGAGGCGCTGACCCTGTCGGTCCTCTGCGCGCGCCTGCCCCTGGCCATCGCGCGGAAGGACGAGAACCAGGCGCGGCTGGATCTGGACAAGCTCCGCGGCCTGCTGCGGGCGCGCGCGTCCTGGCAGGACCTGCAGGCCCTGTGGCTCTTCCGCGGCGAGGTCGAGCGGGTCGCCGGCCAGCCCGAGCCGGCGCGCCGGGCCTACGAGACGGCCCTGGTGCTGGGCCGAAAGCGCGGCCTCGCGAACGCGCCCGTGCTGCTCAAGCTGGCGTCCATGCACCTCGAACAGGGCGACGCCGCCTCCGCGCAGTCCTGCATGCAGGAGACCGGCAAGCTCAGCGCCGCAGGCCCCCAGCCCCACGAGATCCGCGCCAGCCGCGCCGTGCTGGAGACCGAGACGGCGCTGCGCCTGGGTGATCCCGCCGCCGCCCCCGCGGCGCTTCAGGACGCCGAGATCCTGCTCGCCCAGTCCCCCCTCGCCCTGCCGTTGCTGCTCGACAGCCTTCAGCGGAGCACCATGTTGGCGAAGGCCGAATTGAAGCCTCGGCTGCAGGTGCTCGTGGATGAGATGGGGAGGCGTCTGCGCTGATCATTCGTCTGGCGGCGACCTGCCCGAACCGCTGGTAGGATCCCTACCCCCGTTTTCTCCCTTTCAAGTGATGCGCGGAGAGCCACTCTGCCCGGCGCCCGACCAGTCCAGAACACCCGTCCTCCGACGATCGAAGGCCTCGAGGATCTCGTCCTCGTCGGCGTCGGTGGCATGGGCGCGGTCTATCGAGCCGTGGACGTGGACTCCGGCGCCCTGGTCGCGGTCAAGCTGGTGCGCAACCAGCCCGGCGCGGTGGGGCCCGCCCGTCGCTTCCGGCGGGAGTTCAGCGCCGTCGCGCGCCTGCGCCACCCGAACATCGTGGCCGTCTACCGCTACGGAGCCTGCGCCGACGGCGAATACATCGTCATGGAGTGGGTGCCCGGCGGCGACCTCTGGCACGTGGCCGGCCGCCGAGCGCGCAAGGAAGACGAGCCCCGGCAGCTGCCCGCCCAGTGGGTGGCGCCTGTCATCGCGGTCGCGGCCCAGGTCTGCGACGCGATGTCCTACCTGCACGCGCACCGGATCCTGCACCGCGACCTGAAGCCCGAGAACATCCTGGTGGACGGCGCCGGCCGCGCCCGCCTGGTGGACTTCGGCATCGCCAAGCCGCTGGCCCTGGACCCGGTCGCGCCGCTGACGGCCGTGGGCGAGACGGTGGGCACCGCGCGCTACATGAGCCCCGAGCAGGCCCGAAGCCTCGACCTCGATGGCCGCGCCGACCTGTACTCGCTCGGGGTCATCCTCTTCGAGATGATCTCGGGCCGCCCGCCCTTCACGGCCCCGTCCCTGTTCGATCTGCTGATGGCGCACGTGACCGAGCCCGCGCCCCGGCTCGCCGACTACGCCCCGCACATCCCGCCGAGCCTCTGTGCCGTCGTGAACCGCCTGCTCGAGAAGGACCGCTCCAGCCGCTACCCCGACGCGGGCTCGCTGCGCGACGAGCTGCTCGCCCACCTCAGCCCCGACGTCACGCTCCAGGCTCCCGGCGCCGCCCAGGCCGACATGCGGGACCTGCCGCTCGCCGTGGCCGCCGCCCTCGAAGCCGCAGGCCGCGCCGAAGAGGTCCGCAAGATGACGGCCGAGGCGCGGGGGCGGGGCATGGTCCTGCCCGGCGGTCGCGTGCCGACCCCGGACCCGACCAACGCGAACATCCTGGTCGAGCATCGCCCGCCGCCGATCCGCAGCTGGTTCACGCGGACGCCGCCGCCCGAAGCGGCCCAGACGCGGCCCTTCCAGGTCGACGACGCGGCGGCTGCGCACACCCCCAACGCCGGGGTCCGTCCGGGGCAGGAGGTCGCGCCCGACCAGATGCTCTTCCCGAAGGCGGAAGACGCGCTGGAGATGTCGGACATCGCCGAGCTCTTCGCGCCGGCCTTCCGCGGTCGCGATCACCTCGTCAACTCCTGCCTCAGCGGCTACCGCAACACCCTCGATCGGCCAGCGGTGCGGTGGTTCAAGGGTGTGCAGGGCAGCGGCCGAACGCGCCTGCTCGCCGAGATCCGGGACCTGCTGCGCTTCGAGATGGGCGCGATGGTGCTCACGGCCCGCGGCCAGGACCCCGCAGTCGGCATGTCCGCCGCGCGGATGTTCTTCCAGTCGATGCCGAAGATGCTCGCGCGTCGCCGCCCGGACAAGGTCCTCGAAGCGCTCGGCCCCTCGGCTGCCTTGGCGGTGGACCTCGCGCCGGGGCTGGCCGAGCTCTTCGCGCCCGTGGGCCAGCCCGAGCCGCCGCCCAACGACCCCGGCTCCCTGCGTGTCCTGTACTACCAGGCGGCAGAGCGCCTCATCGCGATGGTGGCGGACAGCAACCCCGTGGTGCTGCTGCTCGACGACGCGGAGCGGCTCGATCCCGACTCCCTCGACCTGCTGCGCTACCTGGCGACGCCCCCGCCCGACGAGTCCCCCTCGCGTGGCCGCCCGCGCCTGATCGCGATCGCGGGCGACGGCGAAGTCGCGCCCTGGGCCGGCGAGGGCACCGAGATCCCGACCCTGCTCGGGGCGGACATCGCCGTGACCCTGCAGACCGCGCTCGGCTGGACGGTTCCGCCGACCCGCCTGGCCCGCCGCGCCGTGCAGGAGCGCTTCCACGAGACCCCGCGGCGGCTGCTGGAGTGGGTCCGATCGCTGCTGCTCGAGGCCGGGCGGAGCTCCGGGCGCGAGGCGACCGAAGACGACCTGCTGGCCGTGGCGTCCGGCGATCCGCGGCTCCGCTGGAAGGCGCGCATGCGCGGCCTGGGCGGGGTGGCGCTGGAAGCCGTCGGCATCCTCGGTCTGGTCAACCGCCCGGTGGTGCTCGAGTGGTTGCTCGTCGCCGGCGATTGGGTCGAGGACGAGTTCATCGAGGCCATCAACTCCCTCGTGCGTCGCGGGCTGGTGAGCGAGCGGCCCGCAGGCGAGACCTGGGGCCTCGAGCTCATCGATCGCGAAGCCGGCGACGTCGCCTGGGAGATGATCCCCGAGGCGCAACGGCAGGCCGCGGCCTCCGCCTTCGCCACGCGCGTCGAGGCCGAGCACCCCGACCACCCGGCTGCCCTCGACGAGCGGCCGGCCCTCGCTGCCCGCGCCTACCTGCGCGCCGGTCTGGAGGGCACCGCCCTGCCCCTGCTGGAGGCCGCGACCCGCCACGAACAGGCTGCCGGCCGCACCGCCACCGGCCTCGCCATGGCGGACCTGTGGGTCGAGACCGCGGGCCACACCGGCGACGACGATCTGCGGGACGCGCTCGACATGCGGGTCCAGCTGGCCTGCTCCGCTTGCGAGTGGCACCGCGCCGAAGCCGACCTCGAGCAGCTCGAGCAGCTGGCGGGCGACGACCCCCAGGCCCGCCTCCGGGTGCTGACCGCGCGCGCCGGCATGTGCGAGCAGTCGCAGGACCACGAGGGCGTCATCGACTCGGTCGAGGAGGCCTTCCGCGTCGCGCTCGAGGTGGACGCGCCCCTCGAATCGCTCTTCGAGCTGTCCCACCTCGTGGCCAACGTGGACATGCGGGCGGGCTCGCTCGTGGCCGCACGGGACCGCTGGCTCGGCATCGCCGCGCAGGCCCGCACGACCGTCAACGCCTACTGGGAGATGCTCGCCCGCGCGAGCGCGGCCCTGGCGGACCGACACCTCGGTGAGTTCTCGGCCTCGGAGCACGGCTTCCGGCAAGCCCGCCAGCTGGCCGAGGACCAGTGCGACGAGCTGACCGGCTTGCGCATCGACCTGCACATGGCGGCGCTGACGACGCTGCGCGGCGACGCCGAAGCGGGCCTCGCGGAGGTGATCTCCGTCGCCGATCGCGCCCGCGAGCTCGGCGCGCTGCGGGTGCTCGGGCGGGCCATCACCGAGCAGGGCGAAGTCTCGCGCCGTCTGGGGCGGCTCGAGGACGCGGAGCTCTACCTGGAGCGGGGCGAGCGCATCCTTCGGAACACCGAGCAGCGCGTGACCCTGGGGCTCTGCCTGGCGGAGCGTTCCCTGACCGCGCTTCAGCGCGGGGACCTCGAAGCCGCGCAGAACCACGCGGCCAGCGCCGGCATGGCGGCGTCCTTGTCGCCGGGTGTGCTGCTCGAGCAGGAGCGGGTGCACTTCGCGCTGGGGCGGGTCGCGGAGGTGCGCGGTGATCGCGTCGCCCTGGCGGCTGCGCGGCGCGCGGCGGTGGACGCGCTCCAGAAGCAGGCGCGCTACCTCGGCCCCGAGCACCTGGGGCGTTGGGTGGCCGTGGCGACCCGGCTCGAAGTCGTGACCTGGGCCGACTGGAGACCCAGCGGCGGACGCGGGTGACACCCACCGCCGGACCCGACGAGAGCCTCGATCGGCTCACTGATCACCGGCAGGTCCTCCAGCGAAAGCGCGGGCACCGCAGCGCGACGGATGACGTGCTCGCCGCCTGGTCGGCCTGGACCGCGAAGCCCGACGCGCGCTCGGTGCTCGACCTCGGCTGCGGCCACGGCACCGTGACGCTGCTGCTGTCCCAGCTGCTGAGCGGGCGCTTCCTCTGCGTGGAGGCCCAGCAGATCTCCGCCGATCTCGCCCGCCGCAACCTCGCCCTGAACGGGCTCGACGACCGCGCCACCGTGCAGTGCGCCGACCTGCGCACGGCCGAGCTGTCCCCCGAGTTCGAGCTCGTGACCGGCACGCCTCCCTTCATGCCCCGAGGCTCGGGTCTGCTGCCGAAGGATCCCCAGCGCGCCGCCGGGCGCTTCGAGCTGCGCGGCGGGGTGGAGGCCTACTTCGAAGCGGCGGCGAGGGCCCTGGCCCCCGAGGGGCGGGTCTCGATCCTCATGGACGGCGCCCAGGACGAGCGCTGCCTCGCCGCGGTGCAGTCAGCCGGCTTGAGCCTCGTGCACCGGCTGGTCGTGCGCCCCCAGGCCGACGTCGCGCCGCGCTTCCGCGGCTACGTGGCCGCCCGGCAGGGCAGCGAAGACGAGCCCACCGAGCTCGTCGTGCGGGAGGCCGATCGCGCCTTCACGCCGGCGATGCAGCAGATCCGGCGGAGCCTGTTCCTGGAGCGTGCTGGTGGCTGACAAGCGGTCCGAGTTCTTCTACGACCTCACGCCGGAGCGCGTGCTCGACGCCGTGGAGGTGGACGGCCGACGCTGCACCGGCCGCTTCATCGTCCTCAACTCCTACGAGAACCGCGTCTACCAACTGGAGCTGGCGGGCGGCGAGTTCGTCGTCGCGAAGTTCTACCGGCCGGG
>JAJDAI010000855.1 GCA_029261955.1 Deltaproteobacteria bacterium
CCCCGGCGCCCGAGATCGCGCGGCCGTCAACGCCGCCGCGATGCTCGCCGCCCGCGGCGAGGACGCCCACCTGGTCGCTGCCGCCGGCGTGCTCGGCCAGCGCGCGGTGGACGTGGACCTGGCCTTCCTCTCCGGTCTGGAGGCTCGGCTCGCTCGGCTCGATCCGGAGGAAGCCGCACGCTGGTCTGCCGTGCCCGACGGGGTCTTTCGTCGCGCCCTGCTGCCGCTGCTCGCCGGGCACTACAGCGAAGGTCGCTGGGAGACGCTCTACGGTCGCCCCGTCTGGCGCGAGCGCCGCCTGCACCAGGCCGAGGAAGGCCCGGCGGCGCACCACGTGGCCGCGGTCGGGTCGATCCTCGAGCAGGCCGCGCACCGGGGCGAAGCGGCTGCCCGCGTCGCCGAGATCCTCGGTCGGATGCTGGAAGAGGATGCACCCGGCGCCACCGCCTGGGCCCCGTCCCTCGTCTCCTTGCTCCCCTTGCAGGGCCGCGACGACCAGCCGACGGCCAACCGCGCCGCCCGCGCCCTGGGCTGGGGAGGCGCCACCACGGCCGAGGCCGCGCTGCCCTCGCTGATCGAAGCGCGCCGGCTGGAGGCCGTGGACCACTGGCTCGACGGCGTCGTCGCCGGCCTGCGCGCCGGCCGTGGCTCCCGGGACTACCTGCCGCTCCTGGAGCGCGTGGCCGACGCGGGCCTCGGGGCGCGGAGCAAGCGGGCGGAGGGGATCCGGGCGCGCTGGGGCAAGAAGCTCACCGGCGAGCACCCGCCTCGCGAAGCGGTGCAGGCTCAATGAAGTCCTTCGTGTGGTCCGACTGCTTTGGGACCGGGATCGCGCCCGTGGACCAGCAGCACCGCCGGCTCGTCGAGCTGATCAACCGCTTCGGGGAGCTGGTTGCGGAGAGCACGGTGGACGCCCGAGACACCCGCGCGGTGCTGTCCGAGCTGGCGGACTACGCCGACTACCACGTTCGCGAAGAGGACACCTTCATGGTGGACGCCGGGATCGACCCCCGGCACTTGAGCCTGCACCGGGCGGAACACAGCCAGTTTCTGCAGGACGTCGCGGCGCGGGCCGAGCGCCTGTCCCTGGACGACCTGGACGACGCCGAGTCGCTGCTCGAGTTCCTGGTGGATTGGCTCGCCTACCACATCCTCGTGCAGGACCAGAACATGGCCCGCCAGGTCCGCGCGCTGGTCGATGGGGACTCCCCCGCTGGCGCCTACGAACGGCAGCAGCTCGAGGCGGATGGCGCGACGGAGCCGCTGCGGGTGGCGCTCACCGGCCTGCTCCACCAGGTGTCGGGCCAGAACCGAAAGCTGCTGGAACTCAACCGAACCCTGGAGCAGCGGGTGGCGGAGCGAACCCGGGAGCTCTCCCTCGCCAACGAGCGCCTCGAGACCCTGGCGCTGACCGACGTCCTGACCGGGCTGCCCAACCGCCGGCACGGTCTGCTCCGCCTGCGGGCCCTCTGGGGGGAGGCCCTGCAGAGCGGTCGCGGCGTCTGCTGCCTGATGGTCGATGCGGATGACTTCAAGTCCGTCAACGACACCTTCGGTCACGACGCCGGGGACGTCGTGCTGCGCGAGCTGTCCCGCGTCTTGAGGACAGGCGTGCGCACCGACGACATCGTGTGCCGCTTGGGCGGCGACGAGTTCCTGGTCATCGCGCCCGAGACCCGGCTGGCCGGCGCACTGCAGCTGGGCGAGCAGCTGCGCGGGCGGGTGGCTGCCATGCGCGTGCCGGTCGGGGATGGCTCCTGGCACGGCAGCGTGAGCGTCGGCGTGGCGGCCCAGTCCGCCGGGATGGCCGGATGCGAGGACCTCGTCAAGGCCGCGGACGAGGCGGTCTACGCCGCGAAACTGGGCGGACGCGATTGCGTTCGCTCGAAGGGCGCGCCCTGAGCCGCGCGCTCGCTGAGGTCCAGAACTCGCAAGGCTTCCGTCAACGATCTCCCTGCCCCCTGCGCGCCCGCGAGGCTGTGATACCTTCGCGCGCGATGAGCCGATCCCTGCTCGCTCTGCTTCTCCTGCTGCTGCCGCTCACGGCGCAGGCCGTGGATCTGTCCGAGGTGCCCGGGCTCTCCGCCGAGGAGCTCGCGAAGCGGCTCGGCATCAAGGGGACCCCCGAGGCGGTCATCCTCGTGCAGGCCCAACAGGACCTGGACTCGCTCGTCGTGGGCCTGCGCAGCGTCGTGCTGGCGCCGCTGCCCGAAGGCGACGGCTTCCTGCGGCTCATCCGCGGGCAGGTCGAGGGGATCGTCCCGCTCCGCGTCCAGCGCGGGGATGTGGCCTGGGAGGGCGAGGTCCGCACCCTCGGTGGTCGGGTCGTGCCCTTCGACGCCGAAGCCGCGCTCGCCTCGCCCGAAGCCTTCAGCAAGTCCCTCCAGCAGGCCCGCTCGGGCTTCGACCTCTTCGCCTTCTACGACGAGCTGGACGCGCGCCCGGCGCTCGCGGAGAAGCGCGCACACTGCGACGCGACCGCCCTCGGCCTGGAGCTGGGCCCGGACCGCACGCTCGTGCAGCAGGCCTGCGCCAACCTCCAGGAGTCCACCGCGCCGATCGAGGTCGAGGACGACGTGCTGGCCGAGGGCGACATCAGCGACGCCCTGGAGGCGGCGCGCCCCGAGCCCGCAGGCGGCCTGGACCCCGTGCTCTACCGCCCCGACGGCACCACCCGGACCGCGCCGCGCGGCACCCTGCCCCGCGTCCTCGGCGCCCTGGGTTCGCTCGCGCTGTCGGGCGCCCTCGCCGGCGTCGCGATCGAGCAGGAGCGGCAGGCCCAGCTGCTGGTGCTCGACCTGCTGGAGGCGGAGCGGCAGGAGGACGACCGCGTCGCGTCGCGGCACCTCTTCAACGCCCGCCAGTTCGACCAGGCCCGGGACGCTGCCATCGGCACCGCGGCCGTCGCGGCGGCCACCGGGGTCGCGCTGCTGATCTGGCAGGGCACCGAGGACGCAGCCTGGCGCGCCGGCCGCGACAAGATCCTCATCGGGGTCGCGCCCACGCGAGGCGGCGCCTTCATCGCGATGACCGTGAGCCTGGGAGGCACACCATGAAGTGGCTGGCCCTGCTGCTCCTCCTCGCCGGCTGCGACACCTTCGACTACGCCTCGGCCGTGGCCGATCGCCCCGACGTGCGCGATCGAGCCGACTGCCAGTGGGCCGACGTCGGCGGCGGCTTCGAGCAGGCCCAGTGCTCCCCGGTCTTCGCGGCCTTCGACGCCTCTGCCGACGAGTGGGAGCGCGGAGGCGTCGGCGACTTCGACATCGCCCAGACCGAGATCTTCGGCGCGCCCTTCTATCAGCTCTGGTACTCCGGAAAGGGCGAGAACGGCCACGACATCGGCACCGCGGCCTCCGTCGACGGCATCGCCTGGAAGCGTCACCCCTGGAACCCGGTCGTGCGCCGCGGCAACTTCGCCGGCGCCTTCGATCGGGACGACGCCAGCGTCGCCTGCGTGGCCTACGACGGCAGCACCG
This sequence comes from Deltaproteobacteria bacterium, assembly GCA_029261955.1. Classification (GTDB taxonomy): domain Bacteria; phylum Myxococcota_A; class UBA796; order UBA9615; family UBA9615; genus CALCXL01. Next base: position 3,480 of record JAJDAI010000855.1, read on the forward strand.
GCGTCTACCACCTCTGGTACCGGGGCACGAACACCTCCGCCGCCGGCCTCACGCTCGGGCACGCCACCTCCACCGACGGCCTGATCTGGAACAAGGACCTGCTCAACCCCGTCGACCCGCTCTCGGGTGTGGACGTGACGATGAGCGAGTTCCTGACCTGCGACGCGGCCCTGTCCGACGACGTCATCCAGCTCTGGATCGGCGGCCTGCGCGTGCCGACCGGCCTGGGCTCGCCGGAGCAGGCCATCCAGGAGGCCGACTACGTGCTCGCCCACGCGAGCACCATCGACGGCGCCTTCTTCGAGGTGACCGACCACCTGGTGCTGGCCCCGTCGCGCGGGGACGCCTTCGACGCGCGCGGCGTGAACGCGCCGTCCGTCTTCCGCTTCGGCGACGCCGGCGACCTGGACGAGTGGTGGATGCTCTTCGAGGGCTACGAGGACCTGACGGTGGAAGCCTCGGCCGAGCTGGGCGCCACCCGCGTCGTGCCCACGGCCAGCCGCATCGGCTGGGCGAGCACCTCGAGCCCCGGCGGGGTCTGGGAGCGCGTGGACGAGCTGCCCCTGCCGCTCGACTTCAGCGGCGCGGACCTCGCGCACAACCCGCGGGTCTTCTTCCTCAGCGGCCGCATCACGACCTTCTTCGCCGACTCCTTCGTCGACCCGCTGACCGGGGAGCTGCGCGAGGGCATCGGCCTGTCCGTCGCGCCCTTCCCGGAGGTGGTCGAATGAAGCGCCTCCTGCTCCTGTGCATCCTGCTGAGCGCCTGCGGCGGCACCGAACGCCAGTGCGAGCAGCTCTGCCGCAAGATGGTCGGCACCTGCGAGTGGCAGGCCTGGCCCTCGGTGGAGTCCTGCACCCAGGGCTGCATGGACGACCTCTACCGCCGCGAGGACAGCGCCGAGATCGTCGCCTGCTACGACGCCGCCGTGGAACCCATGACCCGCGAGGCCGCCGAGGCCGCGGTCACCGACGCGCTCAACGCGGGCCTGCTGGCTGACGATCGGCCGGAGTTCAGCTTCCTCGGCGAGGTCCAGAGCCTGCTGGACGAGAGCACCTGCGACGCCTTCGCGGTCATCCGCTGCAAGCAGGGCGCCGCGCCCGCCCAGCCCGATCTGCCGCTCGTCGACTGACAACGCGGTTTCCGATCGCGATCGGATTCAAGTCCGAGCCACCCCTTCCGATGAGTCTTGGTGCACCTGCGTGGAGCCCCAATGGCCGTCACCCTCCTCGATCCCATCCTTCCTCCTTCCACTCCGTCCCGGGCGGGTCGGGAACAGCGCATCGCACCGCGCGTGTCCTGCCGCATCCCGGTGGAGCTCGACGTGGAGGGCCGATCGCACGGCTCCACCCTGCGCGACATCTCCGCCACCGGCGCCGCAGTCGGCTACCCGCGGCCAGTCGAGCTGGGCGAGGTCTTCCACATGACCTTCACGCTGCCCGACGCGGACAAGACCGAGGTCTCCTGCGCGGGCCTCGTGCGCAGCTTCCGCGTGCTGGACGAAGGCCGCGTGGTCGGCCTGGAGTTCCACAACCTGGACCCGGCGGTTCGCCGAGACGTCGCGGCCTGGGTGCGCGCCGCCAAGGCTGGCGATGCCCCGACGGAGGAGCGCCGCCACTGGGGAGGCGAGAGCGAAGGCGTCGCCCGCCTGGTGCCGCGCGAAGAACTCAGCCGCCCCGTCTTGCGCTGGGCCCCCGGCATGGCCGCGCTGTGGCGTGAGGTCGCGGTGCACGTCGCGGCGAACGACATGATCTTCGTGCCC
>JAJDAI010000856.1 GCA_029261955.1 Deltaproteobacteria bacterium
CCGACCCGTCCCCCGCGGGGGTCAATGCCGGCGGCGGGGTCTCGGTCGGGCCGGGCGGTCCCTCGGTCGGGGCGTCCGCGTCCATCGGCCCCATCTCCTTCAACGCGGGCTTGGGGGCGAGCGGCGGCAGCGCTGGGATCGGCATCGGCCCCGTCAGCATCGGCACCAACGGCTTCGGGATCGGTGGCTTCAGCATCGACTTCAGCGGGAAGATCGCGAACTCCGCCGCTGGCTGGGTCCTCTTCGTCCTCTTCAAGCTGCTCGACACCTTCGAGGTGCCCTACGGCGCGAGCGCGGGGGTGGACCTGAGCGGGGTCTCGGTCTCGGCGCCCCTCCTCGGCGGAGACACCCTGTTCGCGCCGCCCGTCGTCCGGTGGAAGCAGCAGGGCTTCGAGGACATGAACGGCGACGGCCTGCCCGACTACGTCATCGCCCACAACCCAGCCTGGCCGGAGGACCCGGCGCTGGACGAGCTGGACTGGGTCGTCTGCATCAACGACGGCAAGGACAGCTGCACGCCGACCCACTGGCCCGGCGCCGACACCCAGTACATGGACGCTGCGCTCACCGACCTCTACCGCCACGGCGCCGACGGCGACGATGTCGGGCCCAACGCGGACCTGACCCAGCGTCGCAGCCACCAGGTGGCTGGCCTTCGGGACCTGAACGGCGACGGCCTGCCCGACTTCGCCTACTCCGGCCTGCGAGACCAGCAGGGCGGGTGCGCCGTCGCGCCGCGGGATCCGATGCCCGCGCCGAACGAGCCCGCCTGGGAGTGGTCCGCCGACTACGACTCCCTGCAGGACCACAGGCACCTGGCCACGATCTGCGTGCAGCACAACAACGGGCACGGCTTCGAGCCCGCCCGCGACCTCTTCCCCGACGGGGGCCCGCTGGCCAACCGGCCCTTCTGGGGCCACTTCCCCGCGCTCTCCTCCAGCCGCCACCACAACCGGCAGTGGGTCGTCTACGAGGATGGATGGGGTCGCCAGCTCAGCTGGCTGCAGGACATCAACGGCGACGGCCTGCCCGACTACGGCGAGGTGGAGATCCCGCACGGCGGGGAAGGCGAAGACGGCGACGTCCGCATCTGGCTGAACAACGGCCTCTACTTCCCCGACAGCGCCTCGCCCGGACCGGGCAGTCGCTACGGCTCGTTCCACCTCGACATCGAGGCGATCAACCCCTTCCAGAGGCGGCCCCCGGGGGCTCAGGGTGCGCTCTTCGAAGGCCCGCAGTGGTCGCTCGACACCGACGAGATCCTGAGTCGGCCCGGCGGCTCGGTCATCCAGGCTGCGATCCTCGACCTGAACGGCGACGGCACGCTCGACTACGCGCAGTCGGTCAGCGACGGCAGCGAGCACCGCGTGAAGCTGTTCCCGCTGCAGACGCGGGTTCCGGATCAGCTCGTCCAGATCTGGGATCCGCAGGGATCCGCGCAGCGCCTGGAGTACGGGCCGGCCCGCGACTTCATGGACCTCCCCATGGGCGATCGCGACGTCGCGACCTGGGGCGGCTTCGAGCTGACCGGCTCCGGGGGCTACGACGTCTACCCCGCCTCGACCCAGGTGGTGACCGCCTCCACGCTCTACGACGGCCTGGGGCCGCGGGGCGCGCCGGCGCAGCGGGTCGAGTACCGCTACGGCACGCCGACCTACCGGCACGGAGGGCACCCGAACTGGCCGTCCTTCTGGCGCCGCAGCTTCGGCTGGGAGTGGGTCTATGCGCAGGGCGACGAGGTCGCCGTCCTCAACCAGTACGGCCCCGAATCGGTGCCCGGCATCCAGGCGATCGGCGACCAGATCACGCTGCCGGCCGCCGGCCTGCTCCACCAGAGCGGGACCTTCGACGCGGACGGTCGACTGTGGTCGCACGTGAGCCGCAGCTGGTCCGCGGAGCGCTTCTTCGACATCCACCCGGACTGGGCCCACGGACCGGAGCTGAGCAAGGCCAACTGGCACCTCGAGCCGCTGAAGGAGGTGAGCCTCGTCTACGAGCCGTTGAGCGGCTCCCAGCCCGTCCAGAACACGACCTGGCAGCGCCGGTCCCTCCTGAACGGCCTGGTCGACTGCGCGCTGGAGGACCTCGACGCCGACTGGCAACCAGACCGCGCGGACGCCACCGAGTGGGACTTCGGGTTGGCCGCAGACGCCCGCTTCAACGCCCCACGCAGCTCGAGCGTGGGCAGGCTCACCCAGTTCAGCGAGGACTCCCCGGCCAGCTGGTGCAGCCGCTCTGACCTGGACCTGATCCGCACGACGGCCTGGGACCGCTACCCCTCGGGCCGCGTCCAGGTCGAGAAGCGCTTCGACAACTCGGGCCAGAACTCCCCCCCCGTCGAGCGCAGCTGGGCCTACGACGACCGGGGCCAGCCGGTCGTCGAAGTCACGCCCACCGGGGGCATCGAGCGCAGCTGGTACGACTGGCAGAGCCACACCCGCGTGGTCGAGCACGAGGGCGTGGGGAACAGCCAGGTGCCCTCGATCGGGTTCCGTTCGGAGGCCGAGTACTGCGGGCTGAACGCGACGGCGGCCTGTCCTGCTGCGGCGTTCGGGCTGCCGCTCAACCAGATCGACGTCAACGGCCTGCGGACGAGCACGGAGTACGACCTGCTGGGGCGGGTGGCTTCCTCGGGGGATGACGCGACCGGTCCCGGCACGCCGCGGACCAGCTACCGCTACGCGTGGCCGATTCGCCGGGTCGGCGTGACCCAGTTGCCCGAGAACACGGGCGGGCTGCCAGCCTTCGTGCGCACCGAGGCGCCGATCTCGGCTCCTGGCTGGCCGGACGAGGCCGTGTGGACCGCAGCCTGGAGCGACGGGCTCGGACGCGGGGTGCTCGCGACGACTCAAGCGGTCGTGCAAGACGAGATCGGCCAGAAGGCCTCCGGGTGGCAGGAACGGGACACGCGCGGCCGCGTCGTGGACGAGACCTGGCCCTGCTTCGGTCCGGGGGAATGGGGCGAGCAGTCCGACTTCGACCTGCTCGATCCGGACTCGCCGGACCTGGGGCTCTGCGCCGCAGACGTGCGCCGGCACACCTACGCCTACGACGCGGCAGACCGGGTCACCGGAGAGGTGCTGCCCAACGGCGCGGTGTGGCAGCGCGACTTCCGCGTCGACACGAGCGTGAACGGCATCGCCCACCACGACCTCTTCACCGAGGCCGACGGCAGCGTCATCCAAGAAGTCGACATCGTCGAAGGCCCGCGTCAGAAGTCGACGACGCGGTTCGGCGCGGAGTTCTGGACCCACGACGGGGCCGCAGGTCCCTGGCCATCGAGCATGACGCCGGTGGCGAAGTCCCTGGAGGTGGTCGAGCTGTTCGACGTGTTCGGGCGGCGGATCCGCGTCGAGCGGCACCCCGAGGCGCCCGGCTACGAAACGACGTTCGAGTACGACGGCTGGGATCGGCTCGTGGACTACGGCGACCCGGACCAGGGGCGCTGGGCCTTCGAGTTCGACCACACCGGGCAGCTGGCCTCTCGCTACGAGCTGGACCGGATGGGGGCAGAGGTGCGCCGCACGGAGTGGTTCCGCGACCAGCGCGGTCGGGTGCTCGAGGAGCTCCAGTTCGACGTCGCCGCCTACCCCTTCGATCCGGTTCGGGGTTGGGAGTGGGCCTACGACCAGGGCTGGACCCTGAACGGCGACTCGGGGCCCGCTGACGCCTGGGGTCTGGGCCCCGTGGGGCAGCCGACCCAAGCGGTCGCGTGGGAGCGAGGCGGGTGCGGTGAGCCGGTCGATCAGCGGATCGAGCAGACCTTCGAGTGGAGGCACGACCTCCGCGGGAACCTCGTGGAGGAGAGCCAGACCTGGGAGCCCT
>JAJDAI010000857.1 GCA_029261955.1 Deltaproteobacteria bacterium
ATGGCCGAGAAGACGGCGGCGCCTCCGGCCGTGTCCGCCAGGGCGGAGATCGTGCCGCCGTGCAGCGCGGGCACGAAGGGGTTGCCGACCAGCTCGGGGCGGTACGGCATCACCAGCGTCGCAGCGCCCGCCGTCAGCTCAGGCAGGCGGATCCCCAGGTAGACGTTGAAGGGGATCCCCTCCTCCATGAACTGACGGATCTGCTCCAGGTGGGCGACCCGCTCCTCCGAGGCGCTGCTCTGCTCTTGCTCGTCGGACATCGCACGCCTCCCGGGGGGCACGCACCGTAGCAGGGGGGCCTTGGCGGGCCGAACGAGCGATGCGACCGGGGGACTCGCCGCTCGGTGCTCTAGAATGGGCGGACATGCGCCACGCCCTGATCCTCGTCCTGCTCCTCGCGGGCTGCCCGGCTGAAGAGCCCGAGCGGCCGACGCAGCCTCCCCTGGACCCGGTGGACCGCACGGCGGCCATGCTCTGGGTCTTCAGCGAGGCGCCCTCAGCGGCGCTGCTCGGGGCCTTCGAAGCGCACCGGCCCGACGGCGTGGTCTTCGGCGGCGGGGTCGCCGCGGCGCTCGACGGCAGCGACGCCGCGCTCCTGGGCGCCCTGGCCTCGGTGCAGGCGCGCGCGGAGACCATCGGCCACCCCGTGGAGTACGGCTTCGAGCTGCGCCCCCTCGCCGCCGACACCCCCGCCTGCCTGGACCCCATCGACCCGCTCTCGGACCCCGGCCTCGCCGCCCGCGAAGCCGCCACGCGCGACCTGCTGACCGCTCACCCCGAGTTCGCGCTCGTGACCCTGCCGCTTCCGGGCGAGCAGCGTCCCTGGGACGTGGCCTGCTCCTGCCCGCCCTGCGCGATGGACGAGGTGGCCCAGGCGGACGAGCTCTCGACGCTCTGGCAGGCCCTGGCTGCGGCCATCGAAGACAGCGGCCCGGAGCCCTGGTGGTGGGACGGCTCGGACATCGGCGACGGGGGCGCGGTCGACTACGCCCTGCTCGAGCTGCACCCCGAGGCCGGCGTCCACATCCGAACCGGAGCCAGCCGCGCGGGCCGCGGAACCTGGGCCCCCGACGGCCCGATGCTCGGTCAGGGAGCCCGCCGGCAGGTGGGTGCGGACCTCGACCTCGTGGCGTCCCGCTTCGGCCGCACCGACGCGATCCTCTGGTTCCCCGCCGACCTCGCGGATCGGCTCCGCCGGCACCGCAGGAAGGGCGTGCAGAACTGGTTCGCGTCCGTCGACAGCCCCGGCACGCACGCGACGGACCTGCGGGTGGTCGGCAACCTCGCGCTCGCCCACCGCTTCTTCGTGGACTTCGACGCCGACCCCTCCGGCGCGATGCTCGACTTCGTCAGCGAGCACTTCGAGCTGGACGCAGCGAGCCCCGAGGCCGGCGCGCTCGTCGGCGCGCTGGAGAACACCGGTCGCGCACTCGACCTCGCGACCCACCCGCTCGGCCTCAGCAGCGCCAGCGGCTTCACCTCAGTGCCGGGGGCCGGCGCGAAGGAGTGGATCGATACGGGCCTCGAGCCCGAGGGCCTCTCCGAGCGCTTCGATCGCCTCAACAACCCCGACCTGCAGACCCTGATCGACGTGCACCAGTGGCTCTGGGAAGGCGTGGGGCTCGCGGAGGCCTCGCTCGCGTCCTTCGAGTTGGCGCGCGACGCGCTGAGCGTGGCCGAGCAGTCCGCCGTCCAGCGCGGACTCGACGTGCTGTTGCTCAGCAGCCTCGCCTGGGCCCACCGCATCGACGCGGACATCGCCCTTCGCCACGGGGCCGCGGCCCACGCCTGGGCCCGCAGCGACGCGGACGCCCTCGACGCCCTGGCCGACACCGCGGCGTCGATGAGCGGGGACGTCGCCCCGGTCGACCCCGCGCAGCTGCACGAGGCGGCGGACTGGATCCGCTCCGCCACGGGCCCCGGCGACGCCGAGGCGCGCCCGTTCCCGGTGATCACCGAGGTGCGCTACGACTTCGTGCCCGAGGAGGCGCGAACCAACATCCGCTGGCGCTCGACGCCCCAGGCGATCGGGTGGACGGAGCGCGGATCGGACTGGCCGATCTACACCGAGGCCAGCGCGCGCGGCGATGCCCCGGCCAGCCAGTGGACATCCTGGGTGCGCAACCTCGAGGGCGACTCCCGGCACACCTTCCGAGCCTGCGCGGAGACGGCGGAGTACACGGTCTGCAGTGCCGACCACGTGCTCTGGACCCCTCCGTAGCCAGACCGGACGGGACCGACCGGATCGCGCGCTCAGCGGGCCCGGCGGGGGTTGTCAGACGCGATCGCCCGCGCGCGAGGTGCGCGTTCTTGGTGCGATCGAGCGATCTCGCCCACCTGGAAGGCCGGTTCTGCCGCGTACGCGCACCTGCTAGAGATCGCGAGTTCCCCTGCGGATTCACGGCTTTGGCGCGTACGTCCCCGAAAGTCAAGAAATTGTGAAGAACTTGCAAACAGGGCGTGCTAAAGATCCTTCACGGGAATCGAGGAGACACGGATGAATCGCCAGAACACCGCTCGCCAGCTCCTGCTCATCGTCGCAGTTGCGCTGCTGCTTCCGGCCACCGCCGCGGCACAGTGGGAGGTCGGCCCGGGGGCGATCGTCCCGGTCGCCCAGAACGGTGTCGTCGCGGACGCCGAAGGGCGGATCTACAACATCAACGGCAAGGCCCAGTTCGGCCCCGTCCAGGCGGGCCTCGACTGCGTGCATCGCTACGACTACTGCACGGGCGTCTGGGAGGAGCTGCCGATCAACCACTGGTCGACCTACGGCGTGTCCCCCGTCCTGCACAACGACGGCTTCATCTACATGACGGGCGGCGCGACGGCGCGCCCCGGCGTGATGCTCCGCCTCAACACGAGCACCGGCTACTGGACCGAGCTGGCCGACGCGCCCACGGCCGGCAACTCGTGGGAGGTCGTGATGATCTCCGATCCCATCAGCGGCCTCATCCACCGCATCGGTGGTGAGGACTGGGCGATCGAGCACCTGGTCTTCAACCCCGGATCCAACTCCTGGTCCACCGCCGCCTCCCCGCTCGTTCCCGTGTTCGGCGGCGTCGGCGCCTTCGATCCCGCCAGCGGCGACCTCATCGTCGTCGGCGGCTGGAGCGGCAACAACCAGCACCTCGGCGCGGCCAGCTCCGTCGTGCAGCGCTACGACCCCGACACGAACAGCTGGTCCATCGGCGCCAGCATGCCGGGCGCGCGCTTCGCCCACGACGGCGACATCGGCCCCGACGGCAACATCTACGTCTGGGGCGGCTCGACCAACTACTTCGATGGCGGCGCGCCGATCTTCAACACGCTCTTCCGCTACGACCCCTCGGCCGACAGCTGGTCCACCATCAACGACCCGAACCCGCAGGGCGCGAACCGGGAGATGGGCGCGGCCTTCGACAACGACGGCATCCTCCACTTTGTCGGCGGCAACGTCGGCGGCGGTCCGCTGACGCGGCAGGAGTTCTGGACCGGCGAGATCATCGACGCGGACGGCGACGGCGTGCCCGCCGCCTGCGACGAGGACTGCGACGACAACGACGCCGACAACTTCCCCGGCAACAACGAGGTCTGCGACGGCGGCGACAACGACTGCGACGGCCAGGTGGATGAGGGCTTCGACCAGGACGGCGACGGCGTCACCACCTGCGGCGGCGACTGCGACGACGCGGACGCCGACAACTTCCCCGGCAACACCGAGACCTGCGACGGACAGGACAACGACTGCGACGGCCAGGTGGATGAGGGCTTCG
>JAJDAI010000858.1 GCA_029261955.1 Deltaproteobacteria bacterium
CGTCCTCAGGCGGGAGTCCGCCGGGCCGCCGATCTTCAAGGAGGTGGCCTGATGGAAGAGCCCCTGCTGCACGGAATCGCCCAGACCGACGGCGACCGCGTCGAGCCGCTGCTGCGCGCCGGCAACACCAACTGCGGTGGCTGCGGGATGTCGATCGGCCTGCTGATGCTCAGCCGGGCCGCGGCTGATCTGAAGCTCCAGATGGTCATCCCCGCCTGCTGCGGGATCGTCACCGCCGGCCCCTTCCCCTACTCGGCCTACGGGGCGCCCGTGGTGGCCACGACCTTCGCGTCCGCGGCGGCCGTCGCCACCGGGCTCGCGCAGGTCGCGGCGCTGAACGGGGAGTCCACCCGCGTGGTCTGCTGGGCGGGGGACGGAGGCACCTACGACATCGGCCTGGCCACGCTGTCGGCAGCCGCGGAGCGCGGCGAGGACGTGCTCTACATCTGCTACGACAACGAGATCTACGGCAACACCGGCGGCCAACGCTCCGGCGCCACGCCCCTGGGTGCGGTCACCACGACGACGCCCAAGGGCAAGGTCGTGAACAAGAAGGACATCCTGGGGATCATGGCCGCGCACCGCGTGCCCTACGCGGCGACGCTGTCCCTGGCCCACCCGGACGACGCGCTGCGCAAGCTCAAGTACGCCCTGGGTGAGCGGGGCTTCCGCTTCCTGCACATCCTGGCTCCCTGCCCCACCGGCTGGAAGTCCGAGCCCTCCGCCGGCATCGAGCTGGTGCGCGAGGCGGTGCGATCGGGGCTCTACCCGATCTACGAGGTCTTCGACGGGGATCGGGCCGTGGTCAACGTCCAGTCCGAGCACAGCGACGAGGCGCTGCAGGTCTGGTTGGAGGGCCAGGGTCGCTTCAAGCCGTCCGTGTACGACACGGTCGCCATCCGGGCCGGGATCGAGCGCAGCTGGCAGGGGCTGCGGAGGCTGACTGCAGGCTGAGATCGATGTCAGTGTGCCCGGCCCTCGCGCGCGCGAAGGTGGGGTCAGGAGCTCAACCACACGGGGGTCAACGTGACCGAACCGGACAAGACCGACTCCAAAGCACCCGAGCAGGTCTTCTGCCGCCGCCTCGAGCGGCAGCTGCCGGTGACCGAGCACCTCGAGTGCGCCTACTGCTTCGGCAAGGCGGGCGAGGTCGCCACCGGCAAGCTCGATCGCCACTGCGACTTCGAGCCCGGCAAGGACCCGATCAACTTCGGCTTCCCGTCGGACTACGGAGGCTGAGCCCCCCATGAATCCCCCCACCGGTCGCCTGCTCACGACCGGAAACGCGATGTCGGCGAAAGCGGCCCTGGACGCAGGCTGCCGCTTCTTCGCCGGCTACCCGATCACCCCTGCGTCCCAGATCTTCGGGGCCATGACCGCGACCCTGCCTTCGATGGGCGGGCTCGCGGTGTCCGCTCCGGACGAGATCTCCGCGCTCGCGCTCTGCATCGGCGCGTCCCTGCGCGGCGTGCCGTCCATGACCGCCACCTCGGGGCCCGGCTGGTGCCTGATGGTCGAGTGCTTCGGCTACGCCCTGATGACCGAGACGCCCGTGGTCGTGGCCGTGGTCCAGCGGCTGGGGCCGAGCACCGGCGCGGCGACCCAGGGAGCGCAGGGCGACATCGCGCTGGTCTCGGGAGCGACGAGCGGCGCCTACACCTTCCCCATCTTCGCGCCCTCGACCGCGGCGGAGTGCTACGCCGACACGCTGCGGGCCTTCGAGTGGGCGGAGCGGCTGCGCACGCCCGTCGTGGTCCTGTCCGACAAGGAGGTCGCGAGCACGGCCGAGGTCGTGGAGTTGGGCGGGCTGCCGCAGGCCTCGGGCGCGGTCCGGACGGCTTGGGGCGGCGGCGAGGGATTCCGCACCTACGGCTGGGAGCAGGAGGCTGACGTGCCGCCCTTCGCGCCGGTGGGCGGGGAGCAGGTGGTGACGGTCACGGGCTCGGCTCACGACCGCGCCGGCCTGCTCAAGAAGAACGACCCCGAGACCCTCGCGAACCTGAGGCACCTGCAGGCGAAGATCGACGCGGTGGAGGCCGAGATCGGCCTCGTCGACACCGACATCCCCGAGGGCGCGGACACGCTGGTGCTCTCCTACGGCGTCTCCGCGCGGGCGTCGCGCGACGCGGTCGCCCAGGCGCGACGCGAGGGCATGAGGGTCGGATTCGCCAACGTGCGCACGCTCTTCCCGGTGCCGAGGACCGCCCTGGGGCACGCGCTGCGGGGCATCGACACGGTGGTCCTGCCCGAAGAGAACCACAGCGGCCAGTACCGCCAGGCCCTCGGCGACGTGCTGGCCTGCATCGACGTCCGGCCCGTCAACCGCATCGGCGCCGCCATCAAGCCCTCGGAGATCCTCGATGCCCTCCGCTGAGGCGATGGTCGCCCCCTGCTCCATGCCCTACTGCAAGGGCTGCAGCCACGGCCTCGTCGTGCGCGCCCTGGGCGCGGCGCTGGAGGCCACCGGCCTGCCCCGGGAGCAGCTCTGCCTCGTCAGCGACATCGGCTGCGTGGGCCTCATCGACCGCCTCTTCCCCACCGTGCACACCGTGCACGCGCTGCACGGGCGCTCGACGGCTTTCGCTTCGGGCATCGCGATGGCGGACGGGGTGCTCTTCGACGGCGCGCTCAAGACCGTCGTCGTCATCGGCGACGGCGGCGCGACCATCGGCCTGCTGCACCTCGTGGCGGCAGCGCAGCTCAACGTCGACGTCACGGTCATCGTGCACAACAACCACCTCTACGGCATGACCGGCGGGCAGGCGTCGGGGCTCACGCCCGAGGACTGGATCACGGCGACGACCCCGGTGGGCAACCCGCTGCCTCCGCTCGACCTGGTCGGCGTGCTGCGCTCCAGCGGCGCCACCTTCCTGGCACGCGAGATGGCGATGAACCGCGGCCTGGCCGACCGCCTCGGCGAGGCGATCGCGCACCCCGGCTTCGCGGTCGTCGAGGTGATGGAGCTGTGCACGGCCTTCGGGGTCCCGCTCAACTCACTCAACGGCAAGAAGCTCAAGCTGCTGGCCGAGCAGACCGGCGAGCCCCTGGGCATGCGGGCCCTGGATGCCGGGCGGCCCTCCTTCCGGGCGGCCTGGAAGGACAAGCACCCCCGGAGCGGGGCCGGACCGCAGTGGCCGGAGACTCCGAGCACCGGCGCGCTGTCGCTCGACCGCCCGCTGCGCTTCGTGGTCGCGGGAACGGCCGGGGAGCGCGTGCAGTCCGCCGCGACCCTGCTCGCGCGCACCGCCGTCGCGGGCGGCCTCTTCGCCACGCAGAAGAAGGACAACCCGGTGACGCAGGGCACGGGCTTCTCGGTGTCCGAGCTGATCCTCTCGCCCGAGCCCATCCACTACACCGGCATCCCCCACCCCGACGCGGTGGTCGCCGCCTCCCAGGTGGGCTGGGACTACCTCGTGCGCACCGGCGTGGCCGCGCGCCTGGACGAGCAGAGCCTGATCGTCGCGGACGAGGGCATCGACCTGGGAGCCTGGGGCGAAGGCGCAGTGCGGCTGCCGCTGCGGGCGCGGGTCCGGGCCGACGGGGCGGCGCTCGCGGCCCTGGGCTGGCTGGCGGCGCGGCTGGACGTGCTGCCGCTGAACCGGCTCATCGACACGGCCGAGCGGGCCTGGGGCGACAAGGCCGGGCGATCGGTCGCGGCCCTGCAGTGGGGCTTCGAAGCCGGGGGCTGAGAACGAGGAAGGGCGCGGACCGCCGAAGCAGCCCGCGCCCTGAAGTCCTGCGCTCCGCCGGGGCGGAGCGACGTGGGAGCCTAGTACTCCTCGACGTCCTCTTCGCCCTCGACGTCAGCCGACTCGGCGCCGACCTCTTCGTAGTCCTTCTCGAGCGCAGCGAGATCCTCGCGCGCCTCGGAGAACTCGGCAAACTCGCCCTCGGTCATGTACCCGTCGACCGGGAAGCAGGACATGATCCCGGCGTCCGCGCTGGTGTCCTGCTCGCCGTCGACGACGGGGAAGTACTGGGTGGCCAGGTAGTCGCCGTGGGCGACGTGGGCAGCGGGGGCGTTGCCGTTCACGGTGATCATGTTGACCGCGCCGTTGCCGCGCACGTGACAGACCGCGTCGGCCAGGGCCAGGGCCGGCAGCGAGCCCGCGCCGAGCACCAGGGAAAGCGTCACACCCAGAACCTTGTTCGTCTTCATAGCCATCGGACGTACCTCGAGGGAGTTTTCCCGCCTCTGAATCCCCCTGGATCCCTCGACGCCGCGTGTTCCCAGCCCCTCAACCGAACGCGCGAGCCTCCTATCTACAGGCGGCGTCTGATCGCGATCAAGGCAAGGCACACAGGAAATTCGGGCCCCGGTGCCCTCTTTCTTGGAGCATCGGCGGGGCTGTGGCGGTGGAAGTCCGCGTTCTCTGTGCGAAAACCATCACGCCTCGCACTGGTCCCCGAGATGGACTCGGCCTCGTCAAGCGCCGGTCGGCCGGGCGGGGGGCGAGTCGATGCCGAGCTCGGTCATCCGCAAGCGCAGGCCGCGCTCCGAGACCTCCAGGCTCTGCGCGGCGCCCCGCAGGTCGGAGGATGTCGCGAGGGCAGCCGCGATCTCCTCGGCGCCGAGGTCGCGGGCCTTGCGGATCCGGTCGCTCGCTTCGATGCGCGCGTAGAGGGAGGTCTTGGAGATGCCCAGCGCCTTCGCGGTGGCCGCGGTGCCGTATCGGTGCTCGCGCAGGGCCGCGAGCAAGGCGTCCTCCGTGATGTCCGCGGGGCGGGCTGAGGCGCGGGGCGAGGGGGAGGCAGCAGACTGCGAGCCCGCGGGGGCCAACGCGCGCTCCACCGCCGGGCTGAGCTCCAGGCGCTCCATGCCCCGGGACCCGATGACCAGCTGCCGCGCGACGTTGCGCAGCTGCCGGATGTTCCCCGGCCAGTCCGCCCGGCAGAGCCGCGTGACCAGCTCGATGGGCAGCCACGGCTCGCCGCCGCTCGGGGTGGGGTCCAGCCGTTGAGCTTCCCCCACGGCGGCCAGCTCGGAGCGCAGGAAGTGAAGCAGCAGCAGGGCGATGTCGTCGCGGCGCTCGCGCAGCGGCGGCACGATCAGCTCGAAGCCGGACAGCCGGTGCAGCAGCGGCAGGCGGAACCGGCCGTGCTCGACCGCGTCTTCCAGGCCGAGGTCGGTGGCCGCGAGCACCCGCGTGTTCACGGCGACGCCCGTGTCCGAGCCCACCGGCTGCACCCGCCCGGTCTCCAGGACCCGCAGGAGCATGGCCTGGACCTCCGGGGAGGCCTCCCCGATCTCGTCCAGGAAGAGCGTGCCGCCATCGGCCTCGCGGAACAGCCCGTTGCGCGGGCGGTCGGCCCCGGTGAAGGCCCCGCGCCGGTGCCCGAACAGCTCCGAAGCGGCCACCGATGGGCTGATCGCGGCCATGTTCACCGAGCGGAAGGGGCCGTCACGACGCCCGCTGCGCCCGTGGATCGCGCGGGCCACGAGCTCCTTGCCGACGCCGGACTCGCCCCGGATCAACACCGGCACGTCCAGGTCCGCGACCTGCCCGACGCGCCGGCGGACCGCGG
>JAJDAI010000859.1 GCA_029261955.1 Deltaproteobacteria bacterium
GGTGGACGCTGTTGATCCTCCGCGACCTCCACGCAGGTCCTGCGAGGTACATGGAGCTCCAGCAGGGCCTGACCGGGCTGGCCTCGAACCTGCTCGCATCACGGCTCAAGCAGCTCCAGGAGGACGGGCTCATCCGCCAGACGGCCGGCGCCCACGGCGCGCAGTTGTACGAGCTCACCCCCGATGGAGAGGCCACTGCGCCGCTGCTGTTCGAGCTGGGCAACTACGGCAGCCGCTTCCCGCCGCCCGAGGACCTCCGTCGACCCGGCAACCTGAGGACGATCGTCGTGAACCTGCAGGAGTCTCTGCGCCGCTCGGTCGGGCCGGACAGCAGCGCGCACGCCGAGCTGGTGGTCGACGGGGAGCACTTCGCCGTCCGGGTCGACCGTGGCCACGTCAGCGTGCGCTACGAGGCTGACCCCGAGGCCCCCGTGTCGATCGCCATGGACTACGAGGGGCTCATCGATGTGGTCGACGGCCGCATGCCGCCCGCCGACTTCGTCGCCTCACACCTCGAGGTCACCCGCGGCTCGCAGGAGCAGGTTGGAGGCTTCCTGGCCCTCATGGGTCGTGGGTTCGGCGCTGCCAGCTGAGCCGGGACCCACGATGAGATCGAGGTCGATCACGGCGGCGACAAGATCTGGACGCTGGACAGCCTGCGATTCGGGCTCCAGCAGAAGCCGGTCTGGCTGCTGCACGTCGTCTCACGTCCCGAACTCGGCGAGCAGGGGAGGGTTCCGCGACCGCGCTGTGGCAGCTCAGAAGCGGTCGGTGCGCTCCGGCAGGTCGCCGGGTCCCCCCCTCCCGGGATCCGGGAGGAGGGGCAGCGCCCTCAGTTCTTGCCGAGGCCGGCGGCCTTGGGGGCCTGCTTCTTGTCGTGCGCGGCCTGGCTCTTGGCCTGCTTCGTCTTCTTCTGTTTCTTGTTCTTGTCTCGACTCTTGGGGGACTTGTCGCCCATGGGGACCACCTGCACCTCGCGCGTCGCGGAGGACACCGAGGACGAGCGCGAAACTGCCCGGTGATGGGCTCCCCGACGATCGGCCTGCCCACGGAGAGCGTACGCCTCTGGGGGGTGGCCCGACCGTTGAAAGCGGGGTCGTGACCCCTTTCGACCGAACTGTGCCCAGGCTGTCGACCAGGGGTGGGGACCACGGAGGTCTGGGCTCGTCAGCCGCCGCTGGACGCCTTCGCGTCCCCCTCGACGTGATGGGCCAGCTGCCCGATGAAGCCACCGACCTGGCGGCGCAGCTCGCGGCGCATCACCGGCCACATCGGCATCGCCCACCAGGCCAGCTCGATCACCAGCTGACTCTCGATGCGGGTGTGCCCGTCGTCCGTGGGCTGCAGGGTCCAGCGGTTCTCCAGGTGACGGATGAAGCCAGGGGAGCCGGTCAGCACCGTGTAGTCGAGCGCATGCTGCTCGCGGTCGAAGCGGGTGAGCTCCTCCGTGATCTGCCCCGCGGGGACCGGGCCGACCTGCTTGATGTCGCAGGTGCGGACGGCGCCCTCGCCGAGGGAACCCTCCAGGCGCGACCTCGTGATGGAGCTGGCCCAGTCGGCGACGTCGGCGAACCGCTCGCCGAAGACCTGCCAGGCAGCGGAGGGGGGGACGTTCAGGTCGCGGGTGGTGGTGATCTGCATGGGGTTCGCCTCGTTCGGGGTGGGTGAGGAGAACCTACGCTCGCGATCACACAGGTTGAAGTCGAAGATCGGCGACAGTAACTTGCAGAAATGCAGATCGAGAACTGGACCGACCTTCGCTTCGTCCTGGCGCTCCACCGGGGAGGGACGCTGACAGGGGCGGCGGCGCTGCTCGGTGTCGATCAGACGACCGTCACGCGGCGCCTGCGCGCGATCGAGCGGACCGCCGGGTCCGAGCTGTACGAGCAGCTTCGGGGGGGCGCTCGCTTCACGCGCATCGGCGCCGAGCTGGTGGCGGCCGCGGAGCGCGTCGAGGCCGAGATGTTGGAGCTCGAGGCCCGGATCTTCGGTGGGCAGACCCACCTGGAGGGGCCCGTGCGCATCACGCTGCCGACCCTGCTCGCCGTCGCCCTCATGGAGGACTTCCACCGCTTCACCGAGCGCCACCCGGGGATCGAACTCGAGGTCGTGGCGGCGGATCAGGTGCAGAGCCTGAGCAAGCGGGAGGCGGACATCGCGGTCCGCGCAGGGCCAGCCATGCAGGTGCCCGAGCACCTGGTGGGGCGCAAGGTCTGCCCGCTGTTCATGTCGGTCTTCGGCGCCTCGTCCGTGCGGGAGCGCCCCTGGGAGCAGCGCAGCTGGATCGGCTGGGTCGAGTCCCACCCCGGATGGACCGCCCTGACCGAGGCCTACCGGACTCGCTACGGAAACGGCCCGCTCGGCATGAAGGTCAACTCGCCCTGGGCGGCGGTCGAGGCGGCGCGTGCGGGCGGGGGTGTGGTCGCGCTCCTGTGCGGCTGCCCGCCGCTGACGCGCGGCCTGGTCCCGCTCACCGAGCCCGAGCCGGCGGGTGAGGTCTGGGTGCTGACCCACCCGGAGCTGCGGCGAAGTCCCCGCATTCGAGCGGCCCTGGACTACCTGTACGAGGTCTTCGAGCGCCGGGCTATGGCCTTCGCCGGGGAAGCCCAGATCAGCGCGGAAGCACGCCGTCCCGCCAGCTGACCTCGTCCCAGCGCCCTTCCGCGAGGGGGGCGAGCACCGGCTCGAGCAGGTCCCTGGCGTTCCCCCGAGGGCAGCTGTCGGGCGGTGCGTGCAGGTCGAGCAGGGTGTCGAAGTCCCAGGACAGCACGTCGCTGCAGCTGGCCTGCAGCGCGGCCCGGTCGTGGATCGCGAAGTTGTGGTTCGGGTCGAAGACGATCTGGCCGGGGCGCATGTAGTCGATGCCGATGCCCATCAGGCGGAGCACGAAGCGCATCGGCGCGGGCATGTCGAAGGCGTTGCGGCGTCCCTCGGCCACGAACCACCACTGGTGGCCGCCGCTCGTGATGCAGCCCGAGGGCAGGTGGCAGATCATCAGCGGTTCGGTCGAGTCGCACACGCAACCGAAGCCACCGCCGGTGAACGCGGCCACACGCCGGGCTCCGGGCCCCTCCATCAGGCCGCCGAGCACCCGCACGCGCAGGCCGGCCGCCGCCAGCTCCGGGGGAGGGGCGTCGATCGGGTAGACCTCGACGTTGTCCAGGGCCACGAGCGTGGGGTTGGTCCGCGGGATGCGGCCGGCGGCCACGCACACGCGCGCTTCGGGGAAGGCCTTCGCGTACAGCGACAGGCTCAAGTGGTGCGCGGCGCCCGGGGCCAGGATGAAGCGAAGGGGGCAGGCGGTCTCTCGTTCGAGCGCGCGCAGGCCGGCGAAGGGCTGATCAGCGCCCTCGTCGACCCACAGGCCGTTCACCAGGACCAGGAAGGGGGTGCCGCCCTCGGGCCGCAGCCGGTAGACGATCGAGCGGTTGGTGGTGCTGACCTTGCCCTTGCGTTGGCCCGGCCCGTGCCGGGCGACCTGGGTCCAGACGTCCTGCGCCACCGGGCGCGGGATGCAGTCGGTGACCGCCCGCCCCATGTCCATGCAGAGCTGCTCGCCTCGAACGGTCTCGCGCATCGGCCCCTCGCTCCGCTTCGACACCGGGGGTCCGGTGTTCGCAGGGCCGCCCACGATGGGCGGCGGGTCGCGCTGAAGTCAACGCCCCGGGCCGGGAGCTCAGGCCCCGAGTCCCGCGCCGGTCGATGCCTCCGCCGCGGCGAGGAGTCGCTGGACCGCCTCGCCGGCGTTGTCCTGGATGGCCGAGTCGCCGATGTCGGCGAAGATCGTGCTCTGGTCCACGATGGGCCCGGTCACGCCCGGGTATCCGCTGCCGTAGCAGACCCCGCTCACCAGGGACTCGTCGCTCAGCGCTTGCAGGTAGC
The DNA here is from genome assembly GCA_029261955.1 of Deltaproteobacteria bacterium. Lineage (GTDB taxonomy): Bacteria > Myxococcota_A > UBA796 > UBA9615 > UBA9615 > CALCXL01. Next base: position 3,883 of record JAJDAI010000859.1, read on the forward strand.
GG
>JAJDAI010000860.1 GCA_029261955.1 Deltaproteobacteria bacterium
GAGCTGTGCAACGGCATCGACGAGGACTGCGACGGGGTGGCCGACAACGGCGCGCTGCTGACCTTCTGGCAGGACAGCGACGGGGACGGCTACGGCGATCCCGGCCAATCCACCACCGGCTGCACCGCGCCCAGCGGCTACGCCGAGAACGACGACGACTGCGACGACGACGTCTTCTGGATCGCGCCGGGCCTGTCGATGATGGGCCTCGTGGAGCTCTACTCCACCTCGAACCAGGACCACCTCACGACCCCGCTCAACGGCGCCGAGCACAGCAGCCTGACGGCCAGCGGCGACTACTGCGACGTGCCGATCTCCCAGCCCGACTGCGACGGCACCCCCCACATCCTGGGCTACGTCGTCGATACCTTCCCCTTCCACATGCGGGGCGCGGACTCGCAGACCCCCGGCGGCGCCGCGACCCTGAGCAACTGGCGCGCCGTCAAGCGGGGCTGGTCCACCAACTGGGGCGACCACGTCACGCACAGCCAGTCGGGCAACGCCCCGTCGAACGGCGGCCCGCACGGCCACAACTGCACCCAGAACTGCCCGAGCTACTCGGCCGACAGCATCTACCTGGGCTGGATGCGCAGCGCCGACGTCAGCTCCTACACGCGCCACTGGTACCGCGTGTTCCGAGCCGACCGCCGCAACCACCGCATGACCGACAGCGCCAGCGAGCGCGACACCCTGGTCCAGGGCAGCTGGGCCGACGACGACTCCCCCGGCTGGATCTTCAACGGGAGCTACTCCTGCCCATGATGAGGAGACTCCGCCCCACCCACCTGCTCGCCGCGGCCCTGCTCGCCGGCTGCACCCCGCCCGACAGCGCCCCCGCGGAAGAGGAGCCGCCCGCCTGGGGCGAAGGCGACTACAGCGTGAGCGGCACCGCCTACTTCTTCCACATGGAGACCTTCCCCCAGATCGACTGGATCCGGGACGTCGAGGGCGCCCACCTCTACGTCTTCGAGGCCCCCCAGCTCGAGGTGATCCTCGACGCCGAGGACGAGCACAGCTTTCGCATCGACGGCATCCCCGACGGCGTCGAGGTGACGCTCGCGCTGACCCACCCGGACTTCTTCCCCCACCTCACTGCGACGCACCGCGTGGACGGCGCCGACCTCGAGGGCCTCACCTTCCAGTCCGTGAGCACCGAGATCACCGGCATGGCGGGCGACCTGCTTCAGGTGGACACCCTCGATGTGACCCGCTGCCAGATGGCGACGACGGTGACCGCGCCCGAGCCCGAGAACATCTGGGCCCCCGGCGAGCCGGGCGCGACGGTTCGCCTCGACCCGCCCGTGGCCGAGCAGCAAGGCCCCTACTACTTCAACGAGATGGTGCTCCCGACGGTCACCCTCACCGAGACGACCACCGACGGCGGCGTCACCGTGGTCGGCGCCGAGCCGGGCGACTACCTCTGGACCGGCCACAAGGACGGCGTCGAGTTCGGGCCGCTGCGGATGAAGTGCGTCGGCGGCTGGCTGACCAACGCGTCGCCGCCCTGGGGCATGAACGTGGTCGAGGATCGTTGAGCCGGCATGCGCTGTCCCCACCTCGTCTTCCTGCTCGCCTTGCTGCCGACCCTGGCCACCGCCCAGCCCGCCCAGCCCGCCGAGCCCGCGCCGGACCCGCCTCCCGAGGCCCCGCCGGGTCCCTTTGGACTGACCGGCACCCTCGAAGCCCGCTTCGAGGCCCTGACGAACAACGCCCTCGCGACCGAGGACCGGCGCCAGGTCACCGACCTCCGCATCGCGGACGCCCTCTTCACCTGGACCGCCAGCAGCGGCGTCTTCACGCCCCTGAAGGCCGCGGGTGGCGCCACCATCGGCGGCTGGTTCGGCGGGGAGTGCACCGTCGCCTACACCCCGCCCCTGGGCCAGGAGCGCGCCGCCTTCGAGCGGGGCACCGGCAAGCGGGAGCTGGCCGAGACGCCGTGCACGGAGCTCTACTTCGTGACGGACGACCCCGCGGTGCTCGCGGTCTTCGAGGGCGGGGAGCCCGCCCAGGAGGGCCCCAGCCCGGGCCCCATGACGGCTGAGGTCCGCAAGCGGAACGCGACCCCGAAGACGAAGGATCAGGTCCACGCCGACTTCGCCCTTCGCGCGCTTCGGCGGGCTCTCGGCGACGTGGAGGGGAGCGGGCCCGGGCACTACCTGGAGCTGTCGGTCGCCACCGCGGACTACGGTCGCCCGGTGCTCTCCCCGAAGGCCCAGCCCCTCAACCGCTTCGACTACCTGCGCGATCCCCACGGCCGCTCCGCCGTGCACGAGGCGGTGCTCACCGCCGGCGGCCACACCGGCCCGCGCGAGGATGCCTACTCCGTCTCGTTCACCTCCCACCCCGAGGAGGGCCCGCCAGAGACGAGCTACCGGCTGCCGAACCTCGACCTCGTCAAGGCCGACCTCGACATCCACATCGACGTCGAGAAGGGCGAGTCCTTCGCCACCATGGACACCACGGCCGAGCTGACCCTGACGACCCGCCACGTGCCGGTCACGGCGGTCAGCCTCCAGCTGGTCCGGGACCGGTCCTTCAAGAAGCTGTTCGGCATCGAGGGGCGGCTGGGCTTCGAGGTCTCCGCCGTCACGGACTTCAAGGGCCGGCCGCTGGAGTACCTGCACCAGGGCGGCTCGCTGCTCGTTCGCCTGCGCTCCCCGCTGCCCCCCGGCCAGGGCGAGATCCTGCACGTGACCTACGCGGGCAACGCCATGCCGCGCATCGGCGAGGACTCCTTCGGCCTGCTGGTCAACTACGCCTGGTGGCCGCAGGGTCCCCGCCACGACCGCTTCCAGTGGGCGACCAGCCTGTGCTTCCCGAAGGCCTTCCGGGTGGCGGGCACCGGGACGACGGTCAAGGTCTGGGACGAGGGCGAGGATCGCTGCGAGCGCTGGGAAGAGCCGGTGCCCGTGGGTCTGGCCGCCATCAACATGGGCCGCTGGGTGACGGCCGAGATCGAGGGCCCGCGAGGCATCCCGATCCGGGCCTTCTTCCTGGAGGAGGACGCGGCCCAGATGGAGGGCGCGCTCCAGCAGACGAAGCGGGCGCTGGAGTTCTACGAGGGGATCTTCACGCCCTACCCCTACGGCGAGATGGACATCGCCCAGGGCCGCGAGAACATGGGCTTCTGGCAGGCGCCGGCTGGCTTGTTGGAGCTGAGCAAGACGCGCGGCGCCGTGAAGGCCACGGCCAAGAAGATCCTGCGCAGCGACTTCTTCCCCGAGGCCTCCACGGCGACGCTGTCGCACGAGATCGGCCACCAGTGGTGGGGTCACGTCGTCGGCTGGAAGAGCTACCGCGACCAGTGGATCAGCGAGTCCTTCGCCGAGTACAGCTCCTTCCTCTACATGAACCAGTTCTACGGCGAGGAGAGCTACCTGGGCCGGCTCGAGTACTGGGAGCTGGGCGCACGCAAGTCCGACCGCTTCGGCCCCGCGGTGCTCGGCAGCCGCCTGGGCCGCGGCTACACCAACCAGGTCTACGCCCGCGGCCCCTACCTGCTGCACATGCTCCGGCGCGAGGTGGGCGACAAGCCCTTCGCCGCCTTCCTCTCGACCCTGGCGGAGGCGGCGAACAACCGGAACATCTCGACGAGCGAGATGGAGGCGGTCGCCCAGGCGGTGCTGGGTGAGGGCATCCAGTGGTTCTTCGACCAGTGGCTGCACAAGACCGGGCTGCCGGACCTCGAGGTCGCCTGGCGGGTGGAGGGCAAGACCGTCTTCCTGGACCTGCTCCAGACGCAGCCCGAGCCCCCCATGCGGCTCGTCGTGCCGGTGGAGCTGAAGGGTAAGGGGAAGAAGCGCGCGGTGCACCACATCGCGACGAACGCCCGCAGCGTGTCGGTCGAGCTCCCGCTGCCGGGCGGGGGCCTCAAGAAGGTCCTCATCGATCCCGAGCGCGAGGTGCTCACCGGCAAGAAGCAGGTCCGTCAGGCCGAGCCCCAGTAGCCGCAGGAGGCTCCGAGGCGGGCAAGAAGCGGTCGCCAAGTGCTCGACCTGCGTGTCATTCTGTCGCTGTCGAGTGAGCTGTGAGGGGCAGGCTCGACCGAGGGATGGATGTGATGTTCGAACGACTGCTTGGGCCTGGGGGGCCTGTGTGGTGCTTGGCGCTGCTCATGACCGCTGCCTGCACGCCGAGCGGCGACGGCGGCTTCGGGGAGGGCGATCGCGAGCCGGAGGACGAGGGGCCCGTCGAGCCCGGCGACTCCCAGTTCAGCTGGGGCGAGGCCATCGCCTGCGATGCGCCCGAAGACGGCCTGGCCGCCTTCGCCAACGTCGCGTCGGCCCGCGGACTCACCCAGGCCTCGCAGCCCATGCCCGTGGGGACCTGCGTGCCCACCCCGGGCCACGCGCTCGCCGAAGACCTCGACGACGACGGCGACCCGGACCTCGTCTTCTACGAGCCCGACGGCATGCCGCGCGTGCACCGCAACGACGGGGGCACCTTCACCCTCATGCCCCGCGACACCCAGCCGCCCGTGCCCGGCCACCTGCTCCTGGGCCTGGGCCTCGTGGACCTCGACGAGGACCGGTTGCCCGACCTCGTGCTCACCGGAGAGGGCTTCGTCGCGACAGCGAAGAACCTGGGCGGCCTGGCCTTCGCCGAGCCCGAGCTCGTCCTGATCGAGGAGGACTACCCCCGCAACTGCTACCACTCGGTGGCCGCCGGGGACGTGGACGGCGACGGCTGGTTGGACCTCTTCGTGCCGGGTCTGGACGTGCTCGGCGGGCCCGACGCCGGTTGGCAGGACCAGCCCGCGCAGGGGGCGGCGGACCTGCTCTTCCTCCGCGACGCCGACGGCGGCGGCTTCGTGAACGCCAGCGACCGGCTCCAGGCCTTCGGGCCGCCCGCGGCCGTGCTCCTCGGCCTGTTCACGGACCGCGACGGCGACAGCGATCTGGACCTGCTCGCGCCGCCGGACCGGCCCTACGCCAACGCCATCCCGACGGCCTTCTATCGCTCCGAGGGCGACCTGCTCATCGACGACGCGCGGGACATCGACGCCGACCTGCTGCTGTCGGGCATGGGCATCGCGTCGGCGGATCTGAACCAGGACGGGCGCCTCGACTACTGCATGACCGACGCGGCGCCCCAGCTGCGTTGCCTCATGAGCTACGGCGCCGAGGGCTACGTCGACACCGGCGCCGCCATCGGGCTGGAGATGGACGTCGAGCCGCAGGGCGAGGACGACCAGACCGTCTGGGAGGGCTGGTCCCTGGAGCTGATCGACCTGGACAACGACGGCGTGCTGGACGCG
>JAJDAI010000087.1 GCA_029261955.1 Deltaproteobacteria bacterium
GCCAGGTCCTGCACCCCGTCGAGCTGCCCCCGGGCTTCGTGCGGGTCGAGAACATGCGCCTGCCGCCCTCCGACAGCGAGCTGCGGGTCGCCCGCACCCGGGTGCTCTTCCCCGAGTACGTGACCCAGCCGCTGCGCCGCCGCTACCTCAGCCGGAAGCCGAGCCGGGCCGAGTCGGAGGAGCTGGGCGTGTCGCTGCGCGCCGGTCGCAAGCTGGAGCGGCTGAAGCCCCGGGGCCTGGTGCGCCTGGAGGGGCGCGACCTCGACGCGGGCCTGGACCTGCGGCCCGAGCTCATCGAGCTGGACCTGCCCGAGGGGCACGGCGGCGGCCGCTTGCGCGTGATCTCCCAGTGGTTCCCCGGCTGGCGGGTGTCGGTGGATGGCGGGCCGACGGCGGAGGCCCTGGACGGCGAGGGGCTGCTGGAGGTGGACGTGCCGGCGGACGCCACGAGCGTGACGTTCCACTACTCGAGCTTTCGTCCCTGGGATCGGGGACTCGGCTGGCTGATCACCCTGCTGACGCTGCTCGCGCTGCCCGTCTACGCGGTGAAGACCTCGGAGTAGAGAACCTCTCCCTGCTCGCTGATGAAGGCGACCTCCAGGGTGCCGAGCGAGGGATCCAGGTCGAATCGAACCCAGTTCATCTCGTTGGCCCACCAGTGGAAGGGCGGGGCGTCCTCGAAGAGCGCCGTGAGGCCGACGGGTCCGTTGCCCGCGGGACCGGCGAGGATGTCGATCATGCCGGCGTAGGGTCCCTCCACCTCCAGGTCCATGATCGCCGGGAAGTGCAGGTCGCCCGACACCCAGGTCACGCCGGTGATCCCGTCATCCAGGATGTGGTCGAGGATCTCGCTCCGCTGCTCGGGGTAGCCCTCCCAGCGGTCGTCGGCGAAGGAAGCGTAGGCGCCGTTGCTGCCGTCCTGGTTCGTGATCCCTGCGATGGGCACCGAGTTGAGCACGACCTTGAAGGTCGCCTCGCTGGCCGACAGCTCGGCCTTGAACCAGTCCATCTGCGCCGGCGAGATGTACTGCCGCGCGTCCCGATCCCGCTCGCTCCGGCAGTCCAGCACGAAGAGGTCCAGGCCCGGCCCGAAGCTCAGCTTGCGCCACAGGCGGGTGGGGTTCGCGGGGTCGCGGCGCACGCTGTTGTAGCGCCAGAACTCCTGGGCGGCGGCCTCCATGATGTCGGCGGGCACGTCCCACTCGCCGACGTTCACGTTCTCGACCTCGTGGTCGTCCCAGGTCATCACAGTCGACGTGGAGCGGCGCAGATCCAGGTAGCCCTGCGTGCCGTAGTTGGCCGACCAGCACGACGAGTACTGCGAGCCGTTCTGGGAGCCGTCGCAGTAGACGGTGTCGCCGAGCAGCAGGAAGAAGTCGAGGCGCTCGGGCAAGGCGTAGCTGAGGCAGGGGAAGGGCGCCTCGGCGTTGTCGGTGCAGGAGCTCGCGCCGAAGACCAGGCGGCGGGCGGTGTTCGCGGCGGTGCGGAAGCGGCCCGAGAGGCTGCGCGCGCCCGCGGCGTCCAGGAACGCGAAGGCGTAGGCGGTGTCCGCCTCGAGGGCGGTCAGGTCGAACTTCACGACGCCGCGCAGGTCGGGCGTGACGGCGATGGAGTCCACGGCGGCCCAGGCCTCGGTGCCGCTCGCCAGCTCCAGGGTGAGCGCCTCGGCCCCCAGGTAGCGCGTCCAGACGATGACGGCGTCGGGGGTGGGATCGCCCGACTGCACGCCGAGCGGGAAGAGGTCGGCGTCCTCCGTGCCCGGCGGCGCCCACAGCTCGGCGGGCTCGGGGCCTCGATCGGGCGCGGGAACGGGGGGATCCGGCGGGGGCTCGTCCACGGGGGCCGGGTCGCAACCGACCGCGGCGAGGGCGATGGCGCCGGACTGAAGGACGGCGCGGCGGGTCAATTTGGGGTCGGGCACGGCGTTTCTCCGCGCGGATTGTGAAGGTCCGTGCACAGGCGCGCCAGTGCGATCAGAGGCCGAGGTTGAGCCCGCCCGGGTACAGGTAGCTCGTGAAGGGCGCGTAGCCGTAGGTCGTGATGCCGAAGCCCTGGTCGCTGAGCACCTCGTGCGCGCCCGCGCCGACGCCCACGCGCGCCACGCTGAAGACCGTGCTGCCGATGGGCTCCCAGCCTTCGATGGCGGCGCCGTCCAGCATCACGGTCGAGCCCGACTGCGCCACGACGTTGACCCAGTGCTCCACGAAGGTCTCCGGCGTCAGGAAGGCGTAGTCCGCTCGCACCAGGGTCCAGGGCACGCCGTGGCCCATGGCGGGGTCGCCCTCGTCGGTGCCGAGCCGCGCCTGCCCCAAGAGGGTCTGCACGGTCTGGATGGGCCCGCTCGAGGTGACCACGAAGTCGGCCTGGGCCTCGAACTCGACCCACTCGCCTGCGCCCAGCGTGGTGGGCTCGGAGACGGCCGGCTCGAAGGACACGCTGGTGTCGTCGTTCAGGGCCAGCACGCGGTAGTAGGCCGGGGCAGTCGTGGCGCCGCCGGGCAGCATGGGCGCGGTCAGCACGACCTCGGTGCCCCACAGCGGCGTCGGCAGGGCCATCTCCTCCAGGTGGTCGCACCAGCCCATGACGAAGGGCACGAACGCGCAGTAGTGGCCCCCGAAGACGGCGACCGGCGCGGTGGACGACAGGGTCGTGCCCGTCAGGTCCGAGCCGAGCGCGTCGCAGCCCAGGCAGACCTCGTTGGACGGGCAGGTCGGGTCCTCGATCACGGTCCCTCCGCCGTCCGCGCACCAGGACTGGGGGGTGGTCGTCGTGGGCCCGGCGCCGAAGAACTGCAGCACCTCGCCGCGATCCAGGGTCACCGTCGTCTGCTCCCCTGCGCTCAAGGCCGGGATGTCGCCGCCCGCCGTGTCGCCCGCCGCGGTGATCGTGACCTGCGTCCCGTCCTGCGTGGCGGCCACGGCCACGAAGCCCGGGTTGAAGGGCCGATTCCAGCCCCCGACGCCGTCGATCCACTGGCCCGACCCGAAGGGTGCGCGCGCGGTCGCCATGTACTCGGTGCCGAGCGCGTGCTCGGGCAGCAGCAGGCTGGCGTCGTTGCTGTAGCTGTTGTCCGAGTCGAGCTCGTAGTGGAGGGGGCTGAACTGGTAGGCGGCGACGGGCACCGTGGTGACGACCTCGAAGGCGGCGCCGGGACGCTGGACGTCGGTCATCGTGTCGACCAGGTCGGGCACCATGTCGAGCCGCACGGCGGCGCTGGTCCCCGGCATGACCTCCTCCTCCGCCACCACGAAGCCGCCCTGCGAGACGGTCACGTGGGTGGGCGAGCTGCCGCTGGGGTTTGCGACCACCACGGCGAAGTCGTCGTAGAAGCTGCTGTCCACCGGGTTCGCGGTGCTGACGGAGAGGAAGGCGCAGCCCAGGTAGGAGCCCGCTGCCGCGGCCTCGTCGCAGGGCCCCTGGCAGTCGCCGTCCTCGCAGGAGTCGCCTTCGGCGCACGCCCAGAGCAGCGACCAGGACATGCCGTTGTCGCTGCACTCCAGGACGGCGTTCTCCTCACACGCGCGCGCGCCGGGGTCACAGAGAATGCAGCCCAACTCCTCGTGGCAGATGGGCGTGTCTCCCTCGCAGGTCTCGCCGAACTGCCAGGCGAGGTGCCCTTCTTCCTGCACGCGGCAGACCCAGAGATCGTCCTCGTCGCAGCGGAGCGACCACTCCTCCTCGCACTCGTCCGGGGGCGGGGTGGGCTCGGGCGTCGGCTCGGGGGTGGGTTCGGGCGTCGGCTCGGGGGTCGGCTCGTCGGCGCTGTCGTCGTCGTCGAATTCGATGGACGGGGTGGGATCGCCGTCCAAGGGGACCTCGTCCCAGGCCCACGTGCCGTCGTCGCACCAGCAGCCGGAGAGGAGGAGGATCGCGAGGATGCCGAGGCGGTGCACGCGATCGTTGTACCGCAGGGGGGGGGCCTCGGCATGGAATAGCGGGGCTCCCCAGGGGGTTCGCTCGCGGTCGGAGGAGGGGCCACCGCCTTTGACACCGCTTGAATCAAGCTGCTATTCATCCGCGCCTTCCGCGGGCCCGGCCCAGCGTGAAGCCCCCGATCGGAGCCGTCTTGTCCAACCCGCGCATCCTCCTGGCCGCCCTCGCTGCGGCGTTGCTGGTCCCCTCGGTGGCCTCGGCGGTGGAGTTCCGGCTGGATGGCTTCTACCGCTTTCGCGGCCAGGTCTACGACACGCTGAGCCTCGATCGTGAGAACGAGGAGAGCGAAGCGGTCCGGGCCTACATGTCCAACCGGATGCGCGTGATCCCGCACCTCCGGCTCAACTCGAACGTGCACGCCTTCATCGACATCGACGTCTTCGACGCGCTGAAGTTCGGTTCGAACCCCGAGATCCTGTCGGCCACCGGCCAGTTCCAGGAGACCGGCGAGAACTTCGCTGAGCCCCAGGCGCTGTCCCAGTCGATCCTGCCGGGCCTGGACTACCGCGAGTCGCTCTTCGTGCGCCGCGCCTGGGTCGAGGTCTACAGCAAGTACGTCGACCTGAAGATCGGCCGCATGGGCAACCACTGGGGCATGGGCCTCATGGCGAACGACGGCAACTGCTCGATGAACTGCGACTACGGCGACACCGTCGACCGGGTCATGATCTCGACGTCCGCGCTCGACCCCGTCCGGCTCAGCCTGGCCGTGGATACGCGCGCCGAAGGCTTCATCAACAAGGACGACGACACGCACAGCTTCCTGCTGACCGGCGGCTACCTCGGCGAGGTGCACCAGGTCGCGGGCTACGTTCGCTGGACGCGCCAGCCCAGCAACTCCCTGAACCTCGTGCACGGCGACCTCTACGGCCGCACGAAGCTCGGGCCGCTGGCCATGCAGCTCGAGGCGCTCATCCTCTGGGGCGAGGCCGGCAGCACCGACATCGGCGTCGAGAACCTCGAGATCCTGGCCGGTGGCGGCGCCTTCGAAGCCAGCCTGGGCATCAGCCCCTGGGAAGTCAGCGTCGAGGTCGGCGTGGCCTCGGGCGACGGGGACCAGACGGACAACCGCTGGACGACCCTGACCTTCGACCGCGACCACGACGTGGGCCTGCTCATGTTCGAGCAGCCGATGCCGGTCTTCTCCCGCGGCGACGCCGCGACGGAAGAGAACCAGAACGTCGACACGTCGCGCGCGCTCACCGGCGAGGGCGTCAGCAACGCCTTCTACTTCCAGCCGCGCTTCCACTTCGACATCCGGGACAACATCCGGGTCGGCGTGCTCGGCACCCTGGCCTTCCCGATCGTCCCCGCGGCCTTCGGCGAAGAGGAGCCGAACTTCTACGGAGCGGAGATCGACGTCTTCGCCCAGTGGACGATCTTCGGCAACTTCGAGATCGGCGGCCGGGCGGCCTTCTTCTTCCCCGGGCCGGTCTACGACCCCTACCGCGACTTCACCTTCGGCGGCGAAGTCCGGGCCATCGTCCACTTCTGAGTCGTCGGTGAGCACCCCCTTCTGGAAGATGGAGGGGTGCGCGAACGACTTCGTGGTCGTCTACGCGCGCGACCTGCCAGCAGAGGCAGGCCCTTCCTGGGCGATCCCCGTCTGCGATCGACGCCTGGGTGTCGGCGGCGACGGAGTGCTCGTGGTCGGGGAATCGGATCAGGCCCTGGCCTCCATGAGCGTCTGGAACGCCGACGGCTCCATCGCCGAGATGTGCGGCAACGGCCTGCGCTGCGTCGTGCGGCGGCTGGTCGAGGACGGCGTCCTGTGCGGGGACTCGGCCGAGGTCGCGACCGGCGTCGGCGTGCTGCCGGTGCGCCTGGTCGGGGATGAGATCGCGGTGGACATGGGTCTGCCCGCGCCCGGCGGCGCGCTGACCGTGGCCGGCGACATCCGCGGCATGCAGGTGTCGATGGGCAACCCGCACTTCGTCGTCTTCGCCGACGACAACGACCTGCCCGACCTGCTCGATTGGGGCCCCGCGGTCGAGGTCCTGCCGGACTTCCCGCAGCGCACCAACGTCGAATGGGTCCAGCAGGAGGACGCCGAGCGCTTCACGGTGCGTGTCTGGGAGCGGGGCGTGGGCGAGACCCAGGCCTGCGGCACCGGCGCCTGTGCGGTGGCGGTCGCCGCGCGGCTCAGCGGGCGCACGAAGCGCGACGCCCTGGACGTCGTCCTCCCGGGCGGCACCCTGCGGGTACACTGGCGCGGCGAAGCCGACGAGGCAGTCACGATGGTGGGTCCGGCGCGGACGGTATTCCGCGGAACCTGGCCCACTTCGGCAGAGGAGAACGCATGAGATTCCGCGGCGTATTCACGGCGCTCGTCACCCCGATGCAGGGGGGCAGCATCGACGAGGGCGGTCTGCGCACACTGGCGCGCAAGCAGATCGAGGCCGGCATCAACGGCCTCGTGGTCAACGGCTCGACCGGTGAAGCGGCGACGCTGACCGACGAGGAGCTGACCCACACCGTCGCCCTCGTGGTCGACGAAGTCCTCGGCCGGGTGCCCGTGGTGGCCGGAGTCGGAGCGCGGTCCACGCACGGCGCGATCACCCAGGCCCAGGCGGCGGAGAAGGCCGGCGCGGACGCGCTGCTCGTCGTCACGCCCGCCTACAACAAGCCGACCCAGCAAGGCCTGATCGCCCACTTCCAGACGGTGGCGGAGCACACCACGCTGCCCATCTGCCTCTACAACGTGCCCGGGCGCACGGCGATCGACATGCTGCCCGAGACGGTCGCCGTGCTCGCGAAGCACGAGCGCATCGTCGCCATCAAGGAAGCCACGGGTTCGCTGGTGCGGGCGACGGAGATCCGGCGCCTGGTGGGCGACGAGTTCATGATGATGAGCGGCGACGACTACACGACCATGCCCTTCGTAGCGCAGGGTGGTGACGGCGTCATCTCGGTCCTCTCGAACATCGCCCCCGGTCCCTTCCTCGAGATGCTCAAGGCGATGGAGTTCAGCAACTACCCCACCGCCCGGCGGATCCACCACAAGCTGCTGCCGCTCATCGACGCGCTCTTCGTCGAGAGCAACCCCACCCCGGTCAAGACCGCGGCGGCCTGGCTCAACATCATCCCCAGCGCCGAGCTCCGGCTCCCGCTCATGCCGCTGACCGAAGCGGGCGGCGACGTGCTCGAAGCCGCGATGGTGGAAGTGGGTCTGCACCCCGCGCGTGAGGCGAACCCCGCCTCGACCCTCGGGCCCAGCAAGCTCTCGGACCTGGACGCCCGGGGCGCGGCGACGGTCGAGCTGAGCCAGCTGCCGAGCTGATGGCGCGCGTCTGGATCTCCGGCGACGGCCGGATGGGCAGCTCGCTCCTGCGTCTCGTCCAGCAGCGCGACCCCGCGGCGGGCGAGCTCGTCGCCGCGGATGCGCTGGGGGACGCGCAGGTCGTCATCGACTACAGCCACCCCGAGTGGACGGGCCCGCTGGTGCAGGAGCTGCTGGCGCGGCCCCGGCCGCTGATCGTCGGCACGACGGGGCTGAGCGACTCGATCCACCGCGACCTCGACCGCCTCGCGGAGCAGGTGCCGGTCGTCATCGCCGCGAACACCGGCACGGGCATCAACGCCCTCAAGAAGCTGGTGGCGGAGGCCGCACGCGCCCTGCCCGACTGGGACGTCGAGGTCCTCGAGATGCACCACCGCAAGAAGGTCGACGCGCCCAGCGGCACGGCCTGGCTGCTGGTCGAGGCTGCGGCCGAGGCCCGTGACCCGGGCAGCGGCAGGACTCACGCCGTGCCCTCGCGGGTGGGCGAGACCGGCGCCCGGACGGACGCGGAGATCGGCGTGCAGACGCTGCGCGGCGGGGACGTGGTGGGCGAGCACACCGTCTACCTCGTAGGTCACGGCGAGCGGATCGAGCTCACGCACCGCTGCTGGGATCGCGACACCTTCGTCCGCGGGGGCCTGCGCGCCGCCAGCTGGGCGGTGGAGCAGCCGCCCGGTCGCTACACCATGTCGGACGTGCTCGGCCTGTGAGTCGCACCCTGGTTGTGCTGGCTCTCGCGCTCACGCTCACGGGCTGCATCAAGCGCTACGCCGCCCCCGAGGAGGCCGCCCCGACCGAGATGCCCTACTCGGCTGTTGCCGCCATGCAGCGCATCGTGCCGTCGGCCGGCGAAGGACCTGCCCTGCCCGCGGCCGCCATCCGGCTGGCGATCGGCCCCGAGGGTTGGTTCGCGGACGACGCCCTGCAGGGCGGCACGCTGGTGGCGGAGGGCGACGACCTGGGCGAGGCCCTCAGCACGCTCCGCGAGACCTCGGGCTCGATCGTCCTGCTGCTCGACGCCTCCCTGGTGCGTGAGCCCGCGATCTGCGAGGTGCTCACCGCGCTCGGGGAGCGCGTGATCGCCGCCGCAGGATCGCCGGGCTACGGGCCGGACAAGGGCAGCCTCCGCGAGGCCGAGGAGGGCTTCAGCCGGGACCCGCTCGGGCGCGGGAGCGTGAGCTGCCCCTGAGCCTGGGACTCAGAGCCCGCCTTCGCCGCCGCGGCCCGATGCGGCCTTGGCCTTGGCCTGCTTGAGGAACTGGCGGTATTTCGGCACGTTCGGCATCAGCTCGATGGCCCGCTCGAAGCCGTCGATGACCTCGGGCCACTTGTGCCGGACCATGAGCATCTCGCCCTGCCGGAAGAGCAGATCCGCGCTGAACTCGTGCTGCTGCGGCTCGAAGTGCTTCTTCCGCTCCGCCTGCCGGCCGGCGACCGTCTTGAGGCCCTCGTAGGCCTCGTCCACGTTCGCGAGGATCTCGTTCCGCATCGCGTCGAGGTCGGGCGGCAGGTTCGCGTTGCGCCCGTAGTTCTCGTACTCCGTGCGGAGCTTCCGGTAGCCGTCCTCGACGTGCTGGGTGCGGCTGGTCCAGTGAACCTCGAGCCGCTCGAAGGGGTTCTGCTCGCGCTGGTAGTTGAGCTTCCGCTCGAGCTCCACGCGGATCTTGCTGAGGACCTGGGCCTCGTCTTCCGCATCCTGGAACCGGAGGCCGCCGATCTCGATGAGGGCCAGCAGGAGCTGGGTCGTCGACGCCCGGCCGACGTTGGACACGCTGAACATCTGGCGGTAGCGCCGTGAGCGCTTCGCGAGGATCTCGACCAGGGCGCGCTCGGTCTTGCTGAGCCGGAAGTCGTCCCAGTTGTAGTCGCTCAGCACCGTGTAGCGGTCCATGAGCGGCGTCTCGATGGCGGCGATCTCGTCGGTGCTGACGGTGGCGTAGAAGCGCTTGAAGAACTTGAAGAGGAAGCCCGGGCTCTTCAGCGGGGGGGTGACGAACTCGCGGGTCAACGCGTCCATCGGGTGGAAGGACCAGGTGCCGGTGCCGTCCTCGAAGAGGTTGCGCGTGATCAGCTCGACCTGCGTCATGAGCGACATCACGACCTGCGGGAAGGTGAACACACCCATCTCGATCAGGCACTCGCCCTGCTTCATCCCCGTCTCGTTCATCATCTGGAGCGTCTGCTTGAGCTGCTCCTCCGAGATCTTGCCGGCGCGCGCGAGCAGCACACCGAGGCACTCCTCCTCGATGACCGGCTCGGATTCCCAGGCGATGATGCCGCCCTGCTTCATCCAGGCCCGGCGCGTGCCCTGCGGACCCTGGACCTGGAGCACACCCATGGCCTTGTCGTTGTAGAGCTCCATGAAGAGCTTCGTCAGGGTCTGGCGCGAGACGGTGCCGGAGCGCGTCGCGGCAGGCAGGTCCTCGGCGGCAGGCGGGGCCGCGGCCCCAGCGGTCACCGTGGGGGCAACGGCAGGCGCGGAGGCCCCGGTCCACTGCCCGGCGACCTTGAAGCGCCCCGACACCAGCATCGACTCCACGAGTCGGCCGACGAAGCGGTAGAAGCCTTCGAGCCTGGGCAGGCCGTCTCCGGCCTCGGCGTTGAGCTGGAGCCCGGCGCGGTCGCCCATGGCCGCCATCATCCGACCGTGCACCGTGACGACGTCGTCCATCACCGGCACCGTGATCTGC
>JAJDAI010000861.1 GCA_029261955.1 Deltaproteobacteria bacterium
GCGGCTTCAACGAGGGCCTGCGGCTGCTGCTCCAGCGCGTGGACAAGGTGCTCGACATCATCCTGCCGACGCTGCGCGAGGAGAAGCGCGCCGGCTGGTCGCCCTTCATGGTCGTCTGCCCCGACTGCGGCCGGAACCTGACGACCTCGGTCAAGGGCTACCACCCCGAGAACGACTCGGTCTCCATCGTGTGCGACGCCGCTCATTGGGCCGGCCACGAGGGCTGCGGCTTCGAGGGGCAGGTCAACATCCTCGACGGGCGCGCGAAGGTCGGCTGGAAGGTCGACTGGGCCCTGCGCTGGTGGACCTTCGGCATCGACTACGAGATGTACGGCAAGGACCTCATCGAGTCCGCGGCGCTGAGCAAGCGCATCGTCCGGGCGCTCGGCGGGCAGCCCCCCATCGGCCTGTTCTACGAGATGTTCCTGGACGAAGAGGGCCGCAAGATCAGCAAGTCGGTCGGCAAGGGCATCTCCGTGGACCGCTGGGAGACCTACGCCCCGGTGGAGTCGCTGCTGGCCTTCCTCTACCAGAACCCCCGCAAGGCCAAGCGGCTGCACTACGACGTCATCCCGCAGTTCACGGACCAGTACCTCTCACAGCTCAGCGAGTGGGAGGGCCAGGACGAGCAGGGCCGACTCTGGAACCCCAGCTACTTCTACTTCGACCAGAAGCGGCCGGAGTGGAAGACGAGCGTGAACTACTCCCTCGTGCGGAACCTCGTGGTCTGCATGGGCAAGGACGACCCCGAGGTCGTCTTGGACTACCTCCAGCGCTACGACCCCTCCGTCGCCGAGCCCGAGCACAAGAGGCTGACCCTGGACCTCATCCGGGGCGCCATCGCCTACGACCGCGACTGGGAAGCCGACAAGCGGCAGAAGAGCCCCGCGCCCGACGAGCTGGTGCCCGCGATCCTGACCCTCGCCGAGCAGGTCTCCGGCTACACCGGCACCGATCCCGAAGAGGTCCAGAACATGGTCTACGACGCCGCGCGCGGGCACGACCAGCAGCCCAAGGCGCTGTTCCAGGCGATCTACCGGGGCCTCATCGGGCAGAACCGGGGGCCGCGGATCGGCAGCTTCCTGCTGGCCCTGGGGCTGCAGGAGTCGGCCGAGGCGCTGCGCGGGCTGGCTGCGCGCGCCGACGCCTGATCGACCGGCTCAGCTCGCGCTGAGCACCGCCCGGATCTCGCGGCAGATCAACGCGATCTCCGCCGAGGTGATCCCGAACCACGGGGTGAAGCGCAGCGCGTTGGCGCCGCCGTGGATCACGCCGATGCCCCGCCGCCGCAGCGTCTCTTCCAGGGCCCCGACCCCGTTGACCGGGTGGGTCTGCGGATCGAGCTCGAGCGCGGCGATCAGGCCCGTGCCCTGACTCCTGACGATCGAGTCGGGGAACTCCGCCGCCAGCAGGCCGAAGGAGTGCAGCAGCTCGGCGCCCGCGCCGCGGATGTGCGCGCGCACGGCCGGCGTCAGCGCGTCCAGCACCGCGCAGGCCACTTCCAGGGCCCGCGGGTTGGTGGTCATCGTGTTGCCGTAGAGCCCGGTGACGTACATCGCCGCGACGGCGTCGGTCACGGCGAGCACGCTCAGGGGGAACTGGCCGGCGTTGAGCGCCTTGCTGAAGCTCTCCATGTCGGGCGGCGGCAGCTCGGCGAAGCCCGGGTAGTCCACGATGCTCAGCACGCCGTGGGTGCGCAGGCCGGCCTGGATGGAGTCCGCCACCAGCAGCGTCTCCGCCCCGGTGCAGAGGCGGCGGGCGGCCGCGTAGAAGGCGGGCGTGAGGCCGACGCCGGGGTTCCCCTCCCCCTGCACGGGCTCGATGAACATGCACTCGAACCAGCGGCCCTCGACCTCGGCCAGCGCGAAGGCGGCCTCCAGGGCCTCGACGTCGTTGGCGGGCACGGTCGTCAGCGCGAGGTCGGCGTAGCTCGGCAGCAGCTCGCGGGCCTTGGCCAGCGTCGAGTCCGACATGCGCGCGGGCCGGTCGGTGCGCCCATGAAAGGCCCCCGTCAGCGCGATCTGCGCGATCTTCTTGCCGGCGTGGCGCGCCCCCGGGGCGGTCATCGTGCCCGCGTGGGTGTCCGAGATGCGCGACGCCAGCGTCATCGCCTCGGAGCCCGAGTTCAGGCAGAGGAAGCGGCCGAAGGGGCAGCCGTCGGCGCGGCTGTGGCCGATCTCGTCCCGGAGCCGGGCCGCGAGGCGGTGCTGGCTGAAGCTCGCGGTCATGACGTTGGCCATGACCTGGGGCTCGCCGAGGGCCCGCTGCACCTCGTCCGGGGCGTGGCCCAGGCCGAGCATGCCGTAGCCGCCGGAGTCGTGGATGACCGCGCCGTGCGAGGTCACGATCCAGGGTCCGCGCGCCGCCAGCGGCACGTAGGGCGACACGGCGGAGCTCGGGTAGAAGTTCACGTAGTCGGCCTGGAGCCGCTGGATGAGCTCCGCCTCGGGCAGGCTCAGCAGCGCGGGCTCGGTGGTCTTCAGCCCGTCGAGCCGGGCGGCGGCGGCCTCGACGGCCTGGCCCAGCTTCGGATCGGAGTCGAGGAAGGCGGCGACGGTGTCCCGGTCGAGGCCGTCGCAGGTGCGGCCGACGGCGGCGGCGCGGATGCGGTCGAGGGTGTCCAGGGGGTCCATGGCGGCTCCAGGCGATTGGCTGCGCCACGATAGACCCCTCGAACTCAAGAGGCTCCGGCGAGCACCGATGAAGAGGGCATGCCCACCCGTGAACTCCGCGCCCACCTCCGCGTCCAGTCCGAGTCCCGCGCGATCCTCGTCCTGCCGGACGGGTCGCGGGTGCGCTGCGAGGTGCGCGACATCTCCCTGGGCGGCGCCTACCTCGTCCGCACGACCGACTACGGCTCGCCCGCGGTGGTGAACGCCGGCGACACCGTGCGCGTCTGGGTCTTCCACCCGGGCCGGGCCCACGAGGGGCCGACCGTCGACGCCATCGTGGTGCGCGTCGAAACCGACGGCGGCGCAGGCATCGCCTTGCGCTTCGACCTGAGCATGAAGGACGACGAGGAGGCCGACGCCCTCGTCGAGCACGTCATCTGGGAGGCCGAAGCCCAGAAGATCGAGCGGGCCCGCCTCGGCGTGCCGGTGCTCCAGTACAAGCACTCCACCTTCCGCAACGTGCAGCGCGCCCTGGGCCCCATCTTCAACGTCGCCCTGGTCCTGTCGATCGTCGGCGCCCTGAGCATCCTCAAGACCTTCCTCGAAGCCGTCTTCTAGGAAAAGAAAGCACCCCGCTGTCAGGCACCGGAGCGTGCATTCTCGGGACTATTCGGAGGTCTCGCCCTTCGGGCAGGGGTGGAAGACCAGCGAGTTGACGTCCACCGGACCGCGCACGTTCGAGGGGACCAGCGCCAGGCGGCGCACGGTGCCGGCCGCGAGCCAGGTGGGGGCGTTGTCGAGGCGGACGGTCGCGGTCTGCGGCCCGGGCCACTCGGACAGCGGGATCACGATGAAGTCGGCCAGGGGATCGGCGGGCTCGGCCTCGGACGAGAAGCCCAGCAGGGCGAAGCGCCGCGACGGCACCAGGAAGTCGCTCTCCGCGTAGCTGGGCTCCACGCGGTCCGGCAGCACCACGCTCAGGCTGAGCTGGCAGGCGCGACGGGCCTCGATCTCGAGCGGCGGGCTCAGCACGTGGCTGGGCGCCCCCCGACCCCGCCCCAGGGTCCGCCCGAGCACGCCGGGGGCGACGTAGCGATCGTTGAAGAGCTCGAGCCCGACGCCGGCCTTCGCGGGCGCGGGGGCGCTGACCCGCTCGCCGGGTCCGGGCGGACGACGCAGCATCAGCGGCGGGATGCCGCGCCAGAGCCAGCCGGAGGCGTCGCCATCCCGGAAGGACCAGCGGGAGAGCTCCGAGCCGCCCGAAGCCATCAGATCGGGGTCGAGGATCACCCGCGACCAGCCGCCCGGCACGTCGACCACGAGCCGGTCCCGGCCCGCCGTGTCCAGGTCCGCGATGCGCAGGGCGTCGTCGACGATCTCGTAGCGGCCGTAGGCGTAGCTCTGCTCGGTGCTCGTGTTCCGGTAGAGCGCGTCGCCGCCCTCGAGGAAGACGTAGGGCTTGCCGGGCAGGCCGGGAGCCATCTCCAACAGCAGCGAGCTGGCGGCCAGGCTCGTGAGGCCGTGGTCCATGCGCTTGATGCCGACGACGAGGCGTCCATCGGGGGGCAGGCCCTCGGCCGCGGACTCCAGCGCTCGAACGAAGGACCTGCTGTCGGCGTTGTTGGAGCTCAGCGAGGGGGTGACGACGAGGAAGAAACCCAGCGCCGTGCCCCCGAGGATCGCGGGCCCCGCCCAGCGGCTCAGCCGCCCTGTCGCGACGCGCGCCGAGGCGCCGGCTGCGATGAGCGCGAAGCCCACGAGCGGCAGCTGCAGGTAGCGCCCCGAGTCCTGGATGCGGAAGGAGTCCATCACGAGGAAGGGCAGCGGCAGCACGAGGTTGAGGGCCATCCAGCCCAGCCCGAACCACACCAGGCGCCGGTGGCCCCGCAGGCGGAGCAACACCAGGGCCCCGATCGCCAGGCCGATCAGCCGAGGCAGCTCCAGCGGCAGCGTGCCGAAGCCACCCTGCTTCGCGAAGAGCGGCAGGAAGGTCGCCTGGGCCACCCGGGGAAGGACGGTCCCCAGCGGCGCCCCCAGCGCCAGGCCTCCCCGCTGCTCGGGCGTCAGCAGATCCGAGGGGTTGGCGGTGCCCAGCACGCCGCCGAAGAGCGCGGCCAGCCCGATCAACACCGCCGCCAGCGGCGCGTAGCGGGCGAGCACGACACGCGGCTTCAGGGCGGCGCGGCCGTCGCGCAGCAGGTCGTCGAGCAGCAGCA
>JAJDAI010000862.1 GCA_029261955.1 Deltaproteobacteria bacterium
CCGAAGCCCGGCGGCGGAGCCGAGCCCCTCCGCGACGCCGGCGCTGCCCGAGGTGAGCCCCGCGCCGACGGCCAGCCCCGCCGCGAGCCCCGCGCCGACGCCCCGGGCGACACCGAAGCCCGCCGCGACCCCCGCCGCGAAGCCCGTCGCGACCCCCGCCGCGAAGCCCGCGAGCAAGCCGACGCCGAAGCCCAGCCCCGCGAACAAGCCGACCCCCCGCCCCCGCGAGGCGGTCGCGACGGCCGACCCCGGCTACGTGGACTTCAACAGCAAGCCCTGGTCCAACGTCATCGTCGACGGCAAGCCCATCAAGACCACGCCGGTGATCAAGCACGCGCTGCCGCCGGGCAAGCACAGCGTCGTCTTCGACTGCACCAGCTGCGACCCGCCCCGCCGCGAGACGCGCAGCTTCGTCGTCGAGCCCGGCGTCCGCTCGAAGCAGATTGTGATGTTCGACCCCTAAAGCCGGAGCCGAGTGCGCCGTTGATTGGTGCTGCGGGGGGACAGCGGGGCAGACTGCACGAACATGGCCAAAGGCAGCGCGACCATCAGCCCAAAGGGGCGAAACACGCAGATTCGCGAGAATCTCAGCGTTCGCTTTCGGCGGGAGACCACGTCCCTCTTCCGGACGAGGCTGCTCACGGCCGCGATGTTCGGCGCCCTGCTGACCCCGCTCTTCGGCGCCGTGGACGTGCTCGCCTGGCTCACCTGGCGACCCGAGCTGAACCTCCCTGCCTTCCTCGTGCTGCGCTTCGCCATGACCCTGTGGTTCGCCGCGCTGTGGGTCTTCCTGAGCCAGGCGGACGAGCTGCCCGTCGCGGCCATGGACTGGCTGATCTTCGCGCCGCCCGGCATGGCGCTGGGCTACATGGCCGCCGCCACCGGGGGCGCCGCCAGCCCCTACGTCGCCGGCACGACGCTGCTGGTCGCCGCGCGCACGATCCTCGTGCCCGGGGAGGCGAAGCGGCACATGCCCGTGGTGGCCTTTCTGGTCGCGTCCTACCCGCTGTCGATCCTGATCTTCGGGACCTACCGCGGGAACCTGCTCGCCTGGCTGAGCGACGCCGAGGAGATGGGCTACCTCGCGGCCAACCTCTTCCCGCTCGTCGCCATCGCGGGTGTTGGGCTGGTCGCCAGCGACATGATCCACGCGATGCACCAGCGCCTCGTGTCGGCGCGCTCCCTCGGTCGCTACAAGATCAAGAAGGAGCTGGGCCGGGGCGCCATGGGCGTCGTCTACCTCGCCTGGCACCGCGACCTCGGCCGGCCCTGCGTCATCAAGGTCGTGAACCCCGAGAAGGACGACTCCGGTGCGCTGCGGCGGCGCTTCGAGCGGGAGGCGCGCGAGACCTCGCTGCTCAGCTCGCCCTACACCGTCAACGTCTTCGACTTCGGCATCACGCAGGAGGGGCAGCTCTTCTACGTGATGGAGTACCTGGACGGCGAGACCCTCCAGGAGCGCCTGGACTCCGAAGGCCCCCAGCCCTTCGACATCGTCAGCCGCTGGATGGCCTACGCCTGCGAGAGCCTGGCCGAGGCCCACACCCGCATGCTCGTGCACCGCGACATCAAGCCCGCGAACCTCTTCCTGGCCCGCACCGCCGACGGGCGCGAGGTCGTGAAGGTCCTGGACTTCGGCATCGCGCGAAAGACGGACGACGGGGCGGCCGTGTCGCGCAAGCGCCTGCGGCTGGAGAACCTGCCCGCCGATCCCGAGCTCACCGCGGTGGGCACGATCATGGGCACGCCGCTGTACGTGGCGCCCGAGGTGCTGCGCGGCGACCCCGCGGATCACCGCGCGGATCAGTACTCGCTCGCGGCCTCGGCCTACCACCTGCTGACCGGTCGGCCGGTCTTCACGGGATCGACGATCGAAGAGCTGCTCCTGCGGACCATTGAAAACCCGCCGCTTCCGCCGTCCGAGCGCCTCGAAGGGGGCCGGCTGCCCGAGGGCGTCGACTCCATCTTGCTGCGGGCGCTGTCCAAGGACCCCGAGGAGCGTTTTGACTCCATGGAGGCCTTCCGTCAGGCCTTCGAGCCCTACGCGGCCGCGCACGGCACCAAGACCTCCTACGCGCTGGACGACATCGAAGGGGAGCCGACGGTCGCCTGAACACTCGGGTGACCGGCACTTGACAACCCCTTTACATGGACCCGCGGGGGCCGTAGCTTGAGGCGCTTTTCGACCTCTGCTGGAGTCCCCATGCGCAGCCCCTCGATCCCGCCCGCGCGGTTCCTCCTTCTCGCCTTCCTGCTCGCAGCCCTCGTCGGCTGCAGCCCCTCCTGGGGCGGCGGCGGTGGCGGGGACGACGACGACTCGGCCTCGCCGTTTGACGACGACGACTCGGCTGGCGGGGACGACGACGACTCCGTGTCCCTGGACGACGCCGACGGCGACCGCATCACGGACGCCGACGAGGGCACCGGCGACACGGACGGCGACGGCACGCCGGACGCCCAGGACCTCGACAGCGACGACGACGGCATCTCCGATGAGGACGAGGCTGGCGATCCCGACCCCGCGACGCCGCCCATCGACTCCGACGGCGACGGCACCCCCGACTTCCAGGACACCGACTCCGACGGCAACGGCATCCCGGACGAGGACGAGGGCACCGGCGACATCGACGGCGACGGCGTGCCGGACTACGCCGACACCGACGACGACAACGACGACATC
>JAJDAI010000863.1 GCA_029261955.1 Deltaproteobacteria bacterium
GGGCGTCGGCCGAGGTCGCGGCCTCGTCGCCATCGGTCGGTTCGTCCTGCGCCGATGCGACTGCCGGGACCAGGAGGAGGAGCAGCAGGAGGGCTCGTAGCATCACTTCATCCAGCGCTTGTTTGCGAAATCGTAGGCGTCCAGCACGAAGGTAGCGTCCGCCTTGATTTCGATCGTCTTCTTAACTGCTTCGCCGCGCTCTGGGGAGCGCAGTTCGACGGTGTGCTTTCCGGCGGCCAGCTTGATGCCGCCGAACATGGGGGTCTTCTCGCCCGTGTCGCGCCCGTCGATGAAGACCAGGGCGAAGGGCTTGCTCGCGCGGGCCTTGAGCACGCCGGTGCCCGCGATGGACGCGACGGCCTCGGGGGTGGGCGCGGGCGTCGGGCCGGGCAGATCGACCGGCGTCGGGCCGGGCGTCGGCTGAACGGCCACCGGGGCGGGCGTGGGAGCCGGCGTGGGGCTGGCCTTCTTCGGCGTGCGGCGCGGGGTCTTGCGGCCAGTCTTGGGCTTGGGGGTCGGCTCGTCCGGCGGCGCGAGGTCCGGCAGGGAGTCGAGCCCATCGGGCGTCGGCGTGGTGTCGACGACGGCGACCGGGGTCGGGGTCGGGGGGCTCTGGATCCAGAGGATCGTGCCGCCCACGGTGAGCAGGATCGCAACAGCCAGCACCGCGAGCAGGCGGCGGCGCTTGCGCTCGGGCGTGTCGCCGGGCGTGTAGACCCGGGTCGGCTTGATGTCCGAGCGCGTGGAGCCGGCCGGGCTGATCTCGGCGGCCCGCTTCTTCTTGCGCTTGCGGCCCTCGCGGGCGACCAGCATGTCGGCGCGGGACGGCGTCGCGGCGAGGGTCTCGTCGTCGACCCCGCCCTCGGCCATCGTGTCGAGGTTCGCCAGGCCCGCGACGTCCTCGCCGAGCCGGATCTTGCCGCCCTGCTCACCGATGACCTTGTCCGCCGCCTTCTTGGTCTCGGCGATCTCGTCCTGCAGGTCCTCGTGATCGTCCAGGTTCCCGTGCACGAGCAGGGTCGCGAACTCCGGGCCGTCCTCGTCGTCCTCGACCTCGGGCTTGCCCTCCAGCATCCGCCCGCGCAGCGCGTAGAGGTAGGCCTTGATGCCCCCGTCGTCGTCCGACTCGTCCCGCAGGCGGCGGAGGTCCTCGATGAGGACCTCGGCGGACTGGTAGCGCTCGTCGGGGTCCTTCTCCAGGCACTTGCCCAGCACGAAGGACAAGCCGTCGATGCGCTCGTCCAGCGGCGCGAGCAGCTCGTCGACCTCGGCCCGGGCCACCGCGAAGAGCACCGCTACGAGGGACTCCCCCGTGAACAAGACCTTGCCGGTCAGCAGCTCGAACAGGACGGAGCCCAGCGCGAAGAGGTCCGAGGTCGGCCCCAGGTCCGGCGCGCCCGCCACCTGCTCGGGGCTCATGTAGTGCGGCGTGCCCTTGGTCGTGTCCGCCAGGGTCGTCTTGAAGAGGTTCGTCGCGGCCTTTGCGATGCCGAAGTCCATCACCTTCACGACGCCGTCGCGTCCCAGGATGATGTTGGCGGGCTTGAGGTCGCGGTGGACGAGGCGGACCTCTTCGCCCTCGAGGCTCTCGATGTTGTGGGCGTACTGGAGGCCCTCGCAGACCTGGATCAGGATGTCGAGCACGACCCCGTCCGGGATCGGGAGCGAGAGCTCCTGGCTCAGCTTCACGACCCGGTCGAGGGTCCAGCCGTCGACGAACTCCATCGAGAGGAAGTAGGTGTCCCCGACCCGGTTGAACTCGTAGACCTCGACGATGTTCGGGTGCTTGAGCTGTCCGCCGAGCCGCGATTCGTTGATCAACGACTTGAGGACCTGGTCGTTGTCCGTCAGCGCCTCGTGCAGGCGCTTGATCGCCACGACCTTCGCGAAGCCCATGGGGCCCGAGCGCACGGCACGGAAGACCGACGCCATGCCTCCCTTGCCCAGGAGGTGGGTCAGTCGGTAGTCGCCAAAGGTCTCTTCAGGGACGGCGCCTGGCATGTCCGCCGGGGGCTCTCAGGTACCCGAGTCGTCGTCGTCCGTCGCGGAGTCGTCGTCGTCCGTCGCGGAGTCGTCGTCGTCGGGGGTGGCGTCGTCGTCGTCGGGGGCAGAGTCGTCGTCGTCCGCGCTGTCGTCATCGTCCGGCGTGGCGTCGTCGTCGTCGGGGGTGGCGTCGTCGTCGTCCGCGCTGTCGTCGTCGTCGGGGGTGGCGTCGTCGTCGTCCGCGCTGTCGTCGTCGTCTGCGCTGTCGTCGTCGTCGCGGCCACCGAAGCCGGTGTCGCCCTGCGTCTTGTAGCCGCAGGACTCGATGCGGAGCCGGATCCCCGGCTGCAGCTCGTTCTCCTCGGTGACCTCGTCGTCGTCCTCGTCGCAGCCGACTTCGAACGAGACGAACAGGAAGGCCACTGCCGCCATGGACAGGAGCCGAACGAATAGCTGTCGAATCGACTTGCTCATGCCTTGGATCCCCGTGCGGCGCGAGAATAGCACCCCTCCCAGGAGGGAGCGTCTCGGCCTGTGGCGCCCCCTGGAGACGCGCTGCGCGCGCCGTTCTTACTCTACGAGGACCCGCTTCGCGCGGGTCTTCGGTCATGAGAAGTAGACTCCCGCCCCCCCGGAGGGTCCCGTCGATGCGTTGGATGATGCTGTTTCTGTTGCTTCCCGGCCTGGCCTTTGGCGCCTGGAAGGATGACGTCGCGCGCCTCGCGGGCAGCGACGGCGTGGTCTACGTGCTCGACGAGCAGGGGAAGGCGCTGCTGGAGCTGGGCGGGGATCGCGACTTCATCCCGGCCTCGACCCTGAAGATCGTGACGGCGCTGCTGGCCTCGGAGTACCTGGGCCTGGATTCGCGCTTCGAGACCGACTTCTTCGTGCAGGACGACATGCTCGTGGTCCGGGGGCACGGCGATCCCTTCCTGGTCTCCGAGGAGCTGGACCTGGTGGTCGCGGCCCTGAAGGACAAGCTCCCCGCGACGCAGCTCAACGGCGTGCTCGTCGACGACTCCTGGTTCGCCGAGGGCATCGTCATCCCCGGGGTCGGTGGCTCGGACA
>JAJDAI010000864.1 GCA_029261955.1 Deltaproteobacteria bacterium
ATGATCCGTCGCCTGCTCCCCGCCCTGCTCGTCCTCGTGCTGCTCAACGGCTGCGCCACCGTGCGCCGCGGGGCGCTCGCGTCCTTGCGGGGCCAGCCCCTGCTGGTCGTGGACGCGGGGGGCGAGGGGGCGGCGGGGCGCGAGGCGGCGCTGGAGCGGGCGCTGGCCGTGGTGCCGGTGCGCGCCTGGCCGGGAGCAGCGGAGGCGCAGCTGGCCGAGGTCCTGGGGGACGAGGGCGCCGAGCGCCTGGAGCGGGCTCGCGAGGCGGCCGAGGTCCGGCGCCTGCCCTGGTTGCTGGTGCGGGACGCCGAGGGCGTGCACCTCGAGACGGCTCGGGGCGGTGAGGTCCTCTGGGAGGCGCGCCTGCGCCCGCGAGGCGAGCCCGACGAGCAGGTGCGCGACGGCCTGTGGAAGGCGCTGGTCCCCGCGTCGGAGGAGCTGACCCTCGACCCGTCGATCACCCGGCTCGCCGACGTCGCCGCGCTGGCGGGGCTCCGTGCGCTGCTGGTGGGCGGACGCTACGACGAGCACCGTGCCGCCCTGGACGCCGCCCTGGCGCGCTGGCCGGCGGACCCTGCGCTTCGCGTGCACGAGGGCCTGCTGCTCGTGCTCGGCCGGACCCACTCCCAGACCGAGCTGGAGCGCGCCCGCGCCATGGCGCCGGAGTCCGAGAGCGAGCTGCTGTCGGTCGCCCTGCTCGCCGCGGAGGCGGACAACAAGGCCCTCGCGCTGACGGCCCGCGAGCAGCTGGTCACCCTCTACCCCGACCGGATCGACTACCTGCCCGAGGCCGCCGACCTGCTGGCCGAGACCGAGGGGCCGCAGCACGCGGTGCGGCTGCTGCTGTCGACCCTGGGGCGGCTGGACCGCGACGCGCGGCTGTCGGTGAAGGCGGGCGCGGCGCCCCACGACGCGCCCGCGGCGCTGCCCTACGCGGACCTCGCCTTCACGACGGGCTGGTTCCAGGCGGAGCTCGGGCGCTGGGAGCTGGCCGCCCTGGCCTACGAGGACGCGACCCGCATCTACGAGCGCCTCGATCGGCCGCGGGAGTTGGGGGACACGCTCAACAACGCGGGCGTCGCGATGGTCCAGGCGGAGCGGCCCCTGCTGGCGGCGTCGACCTTCCGCCGTGCGCTGCGCGTGAGGCGAGCGGGGCCTGATCGGCGCAAGGCGGCGACCACCCGCTACAACCTCGCGCGGGCCCTGGCGGACGCGGGCAAGGGCGGCGAGGCCCTGCGCACCTACCTCGGCGCGGCGCGGGACTACGCGCTGGCGGGCGCTCCCTGGGACTCCCTGGACGCGCGGGTCGAAGCCCTGGAGCACCTGGCGAAGGCCGGCGACCGGAGCAGCCTCGAGGAGCTGGCGGCCGAGATCCTCGCGGAGTCGAGCGAGCGGGAGGCCGAGGACGCAGCCCGGGCCGGCGAGGTCGCGGGCAACACCTGGTTCGAGCTGGGCCGCGGGCGCCTGGTGCTCCGGGACGCCCCGGGATCCCTGGCGGCCTACCAGGCGAGCCTGGAGCGGTGGGTCGGTCTGGAGCGGCGGGTGGAGCAGGGGCAGACGCTCTACTCCATGGCCTTGCCCCACCTCGCGCTCTTCCAGTTCGAGGGGGCCTTCGACGACCTCGTCGCGGCCCTGGAGATCGCGGTGGAGACGGGGGACAGCGGGTCGATCCTGGCCATCCGCCAGCAGCTGGGGGAGGTGCGGGAGCTGGTGCGCAAGTCCGGCCGCCCCGTGCCCGCGGTGCCCGAGCACTTGCGCGGGTGGATGCACTGATGCCGCGCGCGCCCCTCCGAGCCGCGCGGACTGGAGCACCGAACGGCCAAAACCGACCGAGCCCCCCGAAGGACAGCCGCCGCAGGTGGCCGTCGGGCCGACGAGCAGTGTCGGGACACGGGAGGAGGCCCGACGGTCATCTGCGGTGGCTGGACGAGCGAGGCGACCGAGGGTTTGGTCGTTCGGTGCTCTAGACTCCGCCCCGCATGCGCCTGGACCTGATCACCGAGGCCGATCTCCCCCTGAGGTTTGGCCGCTACACGCTGACCCGCCTGCTGGGCGAGGGCGGCATGGCGCGCGTGTTCGCGGGCGAGGTCATCGGCGAGCTCGGCTTCCGAAAGCCCGCCGCCATCAAGGTGGTGCTGCCGGCGCCTGGACCGCGGCGCGAAGAGCTTCAACGCCAGCTGGTCCAGGAGGCCCGGGTCGGCGGGCTGCTCAACCACCCCAACGTCGCCCAGACCTTCGACTGCGGCACGCTCGACGGCTTCCCCTACATCGCGATGGAGCTCGTGGAGGGCATGGGCGTGCACCAGCTGATCGAGGCCGGTGGCCCGCTCTCGGTGGGTGCGGCCCTCGACCTCGTCGAGCAGACCTGCGCCGGGCTGCACCACGCCCACACGGCCATTCACGGCGGGCGCGAGCTGCGGGTCGTGCACCGCGACGTGAAGCCCTCGAACCTGCTCGTGCGCAGCGACGGGGTCGTGAAGATCGTGGACTTCGGCATCGCCAAGGCCTCCGTCGCGGACTCGCAGACCACCGCGACGGGCATGACGAAGGGCACGCCGTCCTACATGTCGCCGGAGCAGCTGGAGGCGAAGACGGTCGACGCGCGCTCGGATCTCTTCACGCTGGGCGCGGTCCTCTACTACGCCATGACGGGCCGGCTGCTCTTCGGCGGCTCCTCGCTGACCGAGGTGATGATGCGGATCGTCCGGGTGGACGAGACGCTCCAG
>JAJDAI010000865.1 GCA_029261955.1 Deltaproteobacteria bacterium
GCCGTCGGTGTCCGGGTTGTTGGGATCCGTGTCCCACACCGTCGCTTCGTCCAGGTCCGCTCCGTCCGGCGTGCCGTCGGCGTCGCTGTCGTTGTCGGTCGGGTTGCTGCCGGAGCTGGCTTCGAGGCCGTCGCTCAGGCCGTCGTCGTCGGTGTCGACGTCGTTGGGGTCGGAGTCGAAGAGGGTGACCTCGTCGTAGTCCTGAAGGCCGTCGCCGTCGGTGTCGGGATCCAGGGGATCGGTGCCGTGCACGCCGGCTTCCTCGCCGTCGGTGAGGCCATCGTCGTCGGAGTCGGCATCGTTGGGGTCGGTCCCGTTCTCGGTCACCTCCACCTCGTCGGTGAGGCCGTCGCCGTCGCTGTCGGCATCGTGCGGGCTGGTGCCCCAGACCCAGACCTCATCTCCGTCGGTGAGGCCGTCGCCGTCGGTGTCCGGGTGGTTGGGATCCGTGTCCCACACCGTCGCTTCGTCCAGGTCCGACAGGCCGTCGCCGTCGGTGTCCGGGTCCAGCGGGTCGGTGCCGTGGATCCAGGCCTCGTCGCCGTCGGTGAGGCCGTCGCCGTCGGTGTCCGGGTCCAGCGGGTCGGTGCCGATCTGCTCCACCTCCAAGCCGTCGTTGATCCCGTCGTCGTCGGTGTCGGGGTCCCAGGGGTCGGTGCCCCACAGGCCGACCTCCTTCTCGTCGAGCAGGTCGTCACCGTCCACGTCGGCGTCGCAGACGTCGCCGAGGCCGTCGCCGTCGAAGTCCGCCTGGTCCGGGTTGCTGGTGGGGCAGTTGTCGACCTCGTCGGGGGTGCCGTCGCGGTCCGTGTCGGGCTGGTAGATGTCCACGCCGCCGGTGTTGCCCTGCGGCCCGTGGAAGGGGTGGCCGATCACGACCCGGTCACCGTCCATCGCCAGCACCCAGCCCTGGATGTCGAGGTACCCGCCGCGAAGGGTCTCGTCCTCGGTCGTGGTCCCGGACCAGCCGGCGCCCGGCCGCTGGAAGTCGTAGACACGCCCCCCCCGCCCATTCCAGACGCCCGCCGACGGCGCACCCACCAGGATGCGGTCCCCTTCGATGGCCACGGAGAATCCGAAGATGTCACCGATGTCCCCGTAGGACGACTGCAGGGTCGCGGACGCTTCGTCGATGTGGCCCACCCAGCCCGCCGGGGGGCGCTCGTAGACGAAGGCCTCGCCGCGGGCCCACTCTCCGTCGATGGTGGACCGGGGGGAGCCGACCACCAGCGTGTCCCCGTCGAAGGCCAGCGCCTCGCCGAAGCCGCCGCCGAGGACGGCGAAGCGAGCCACGTCCGGCACCACCCCGGACCAGCCGCTCACCGGGCGCTCCCAGAGGCGGACGGCGTGGGAGCTCTGTGTCTCGTCGTTCCCGGCGACGACGGTGGAGCCGCTGATGGCGACGGCTCCGCCCACGGTGCCGTAGGACGGTGCGCCCTGGGGCTGCACCGGCAGGAGCACCGCGTCCTCCAGCTGCGCCCCGTTCCACCCGGCGGCCGGCTCCAAGAAGACCAGGACGCGCCCCTGGTCGGAGACCACGACCGAGTCGCCCTCGATGTCGACAAATTCGCCGAAGCCTCCGTTGAAGAAGGGGTCGGCCTGGCTGTACTCGAGGGTCGCGCTGGGCGCCACGTCGCCGTCCCAGCCCGTCGCGGGGCGCTCGAACACGTAGACCGGCTGCGAGCCGTGGATGCTGGGGCTGTCCCCGCCCACGACCACCGTGTCGCCCGAGATCGCGACCGACGTGCCAAAGGAGTCCCGCTCTACCGAGTCGGGGGACACGAGCTCGGCGGCGAACAGGTAGTTGCCATTGGACCACTCGTAGACGTAGGCATGCCCAGGCTGGTCCGCGAAGAACCCGAAGCCGGGTGCGCCCACCACGAGGAGGTCGCCCTCGATGGCGAGCGCCCCACCGAACTCGTCGCTCAGCGCAGGGGGGGACAGCCGGGAGATGGCGTCAAAGGCCAGGGCCGGTCCGGCAGCGAGGCTGCACAGGATCAGCAGGACGGTCGCGAGGAGGGGCTGGGCAGGGCGGCGGCGGTGGTTCATGGCGAGGTGCTCCCGGTGCTCCGCAGGGCCGATCCCGGCTCCCCATGCGCGGTGCAAGGCGTAGCTACCACAGGCACTTTGAGGCGTTGTGGGGAAGCTGTGTCGGCCGGTGTGGGCTCGGTTGTGCAGCCGGGCTTCCCCTCGGTCTCCGGTATCTTCGAGCAGCTGCGCGCTGGCTACCCGAGGCTGATGCTGCAGCCGAACGCGGAGACCAGCGCCGATGTCGCCGCGCTGGCAGGCCTCGCGCCCCGGGCTCGCCGCGGCGGCCCTCGTTGGGATCAACGCGCAGCGGCTGTGGATGCGGGCAGCTCCGGTGGCTGGGCGGGTGGATGAAGTGCTGCCGCGGTGCGACTAGCCTCGAGCTGCGACCCCGCTACCTCCGCCGTCGCACCAGCAGGAGCAGCAGCCAGGGCAGGCCGGTCGCGCCGCCGCCGTCGCAGCGGCAGGCCCACTCGCCTTGATCGATGAGGATGATCGGGGCCGCGTCGTCGTCGTCGGTGGGGGCGGTGTCGTCGTCGTCGCCAACGGAGGACGAATCGTCGTCGTCGTCGGTGGGGGCGGAGTCGTCGTCGTCTGCGACATCGTCGTCATCGGCCGAGTCGTCGTCATCGGCCGAGTCGTCGTCGTCGTCATCGGCCGAGTCGTCGTCGTCTGCTGAGTCGTCGTCGTCGCTCACATCGTCGTCGTCCGCCGCGTCGTCGTCGTCCGCGACATCGTCGTCGTCCGCCGCGTCGTCGTCGTCGCCCGGCTCGGGGCAGCCTGGATCCGCGGCGTCCACGAAGCCGTCGCAGTCGTTGTCCGCGCCGTCGTCACACTCCGCGATCAGGTCCTCGATCAGGCCCGGGTGCGCCCAGGGGTCCCCGTCGTCGCAGTCCCCTCCGCAGCCCATCCAGCCGTCGAAGTCGAAGTCCGCCTCGTCCACCGGCAGCACGCCGTCGCAGTCGTTGTCGAGGCCGTCGCAGAGCTCCGCGGAGCCGGGGGAGCGGCTCGGGTCCGCGTCGTCGCAGTCGCCGTCGCACACGGTCCAGCCGTCCCCGTCCCCGTCCACCTCGTCGGCGCCGAGCGAGCCGTCGCAGTCCTCGTCCAACCCGCCGCAGAGCTCGGCCGCGTCGGGCGCGAAGAGGCTGCTGCCGTCGTCGCAGTCGCCGTCGCACTCGGTCCAGCCGTCGCCGTCGTCGTCGAGCTCGGCGGAGCCGAGCAGCCCGTCGCAGTTGTCGTCGAAGCCGCCGCAGGACTCGAACGCGCCCGGATTCACCGCGGCGTTCGTGTCGTCGCAGTCGCCCGCGCAGGCGGTCACGCCGTCGCCGTCCCCGTCGAGCTCGTCCGCCGGGATCACGCCGTCGCAGTCGTCGTCGCGGTTGTTGCACAGCTCCGGCGCGCCGGGCTGGACGGCCGCGTTGCCGTCGTCGCAGTCCCCGTCCGCGATGGTCCAGCCGTCCCCATCCGAGTCCAGGCCCAGGCTCTGCGGAGGCACGAAGGATGCAGCCAGGGTCAGGCCGATCTCGTCGAAGGCCGCGAAGGAGCTGGTGGGCACTGCGCCATCCACGACCGCGCGCACGCGCACCGTCGCCCGCGTCGCCGTGAATTCGCAGTAGACGTACTCCCAGCCCGTGGCGCCGGGGGTCCCGCCGATGCCGCAGTCGCCGTTCCCGCCGTCGGCCTGTGGGTAGCTCTGGTCACCCAGATCCAGGTAGGCGCCGCCGGTGCCCGTCCCGTTCCAGACGTAGCCCGAGAGCACGTAGTCGGCGTTGAGCGTCACCCCCAGGTCCTGGCGGAACCGCACCCCGATGCCGTTGTTGGACCAGCCGAGGTCGATGAGCCCGCCCGAGGCCGCTCCCGCCGCTGCCCGCGACGTGTCCTGCCCCAGCACGTTGCCGCCCGTGGCGCCCCACTCCGTCAACGTCGTGCCGGACGAGACCGACTCCATGTCGCCGTTGGGCACCAGCAGGTACACGGCGCCGCTCGCGTCGAACGGCCCCGGCAGGTTGGTGGCCGCGCTCGCCGATCCAGCCAGCAGCAGCGTCATGGCGGCGATGCCTCGCAACGAGCCCACGATACGTCCTAGGGCTGCGCTGCTGCGGCCACCACGTCGTGCCGGCTCTGCGCGAAGGAGCGGAAGCTGTCCGCCTTGCCCGGGAAGCTGCACGCGAGCCCCGCCGGCACCGAGGACGCCTCACTCAGGCTCCACGCAGCCTCCATCGCGTCCACCCGCGCGATGACCGAATCGGGGTGCAGCGTCGTCTCGTTCAGCTCGAGCAGCCGCGCCGCGTACTCCGCCCGGTAGGCGAGCAGGAAGGAGTCCTTCACCCGGTGCCACCAGCCGGAGCGGTTGTCGGGGTCGCCCTGCTCGCCCATGTAGATCGACGCGCTGGCCCCCTTCCACCCGCCGAAGTCCTGGTCCAGGTCCCAGGGCGCGAAGAACCAGCGGTCGTCCGAGCGGCGCTGCACCCAGAAGTGGTTCTGGAACATGTCGTCGAAGGGCACGGCCCAGTTGATGACGGCGAGGTAGTTGAGCACCAGCTCCACGTCGAAGCGCTCGGCCAGGAAGGTGGCCAGGTCCTCCTCGGTGCCGGCGCGGGCGATGTCGTGGTCTTCGATGAGCGAGCGCAGGGCGTCGGGCCCGACCCAGTCCCAGGTCTTGCGCTCGTAGGTCGCCTCGTAGCGCTCGTCCGCGCTGTAGCCGCAGTGGTCCACCAGCGGCCGCCCGTCGCCCCAGCCGTAGGGGCCCTCGTCGCAGTTGCAGCCGCTGGACTTGAAGAGGTGCGGCAGGCCCGGCTCGGGGAGGGCATCGGGGTTCGCGGCGGCGTCGTCCACGAGCCAGCGGTCCAGCATCTCCTCGCCGGGGCGCTCGATCTCCTGGGTGTAGTTGAAGTAGGCGCCGTTGATGAACAGGCGCGCGTAGCGGACCTGCGGCACGGGCAGCCCGACCTCCTCGAACAGCCCGAAGCCCACCCCCGCCGTCAGGCCCGGGCAGCCCTGCGTGAGCTTGTTGAGGGTGATGGTGCTGCGCCCCTCCAGCGGTGCGTAGCGCGGGAAGCGGATCGACCAGGACAGCGCCCGCAGCGTGCTCGGACGCTCGGGGCCCGGCGCGTTCCAGGTGGCGATGGAGCGCCCGTTCGTGCGGTTCCAGCGGCTGCCCTGGTAGCGGACGCGCACGTCGAACACGCGCCCCTCGTGCACGAAGACCGCGGGCACGCGCAGGCTCCAGCCGGGGTTCGGGGTGCAGCCATCGAGCACCCGGCCGCCCTCGACGGCGTCCCAGAGGGCGGTCCACTGCGCCGTGTTGATGTAGAGGCGGTAGGGGCGCGTCGAGCCGGGGATGGGGGTGGCGACGAAGGCCCCGTGCCAGTCCATGGGGTCGCGCTCGCGCGGGGAGACGCGGCCCTCATCGTCGAGGATGCGGTAGCGCAGGATGGTCTCGTCGGCCTGAGCGGGCAGCTCGGCCGTCCAGAGCCCGTCGCCGCCGTCGCTCAGCGCGATCTCGTTGACCGCCTCGCCGTCGAGCTGCATGTCGTCGGCGAACCACTCCACCCGCAGCCCCTCCAGCGGGGCGCCGGTGAGGATGACCTGGAGCAGCAGGGGCTGATCAGGGGCCAGCGGACCGGGCGTGCCGTCGTTCCAGAGGGTCGCCACCACGGTGCCGCGGGCCTGCTCGGCGGTCACCGTCGCTGCGGAGCCCGGGTCGGCGGCGTCCAGTTCGGAGGCCGTCCAGTTGGCTGGATCGTTGGTGGCGGCCTCGAAGCTGTGGCGCTGCAGCGAGCGGCCGCGCAGGGCGTGATCCGCGACCGGAAGCGAGTCCTCGGGCAGCCACATCGTGGACGCGCCCAGGGCGTCCGCCCCGATGGGCCAGGGGAACTCGTCGTCGTAGCGCAGCTCGTCGACGGTCTCCTCGGCGGCGTCCACGAGCCGCAGCCGCTCGCCGCCGTTGGCCAGGCGGCCCTCGTAGGGGCCGAGCAGGGTCACGCCGTCCAGGTCGTAGACCAGCGCGAGCTGGGCAGGGTTCGCCGCGAGCACCAGGGTCGCGCCGGGCTCGAGGCTCACGCCGTCCTCGAAGACGTAGGTGATGCCTCGGTCGAAGGCCCATGCCGACAGGTCTGCGCTGGCCTCGCCGGCGTTGTGCAGCTCGACGAACTCGTGCTCGTCCTCGAAGGATTGCTCATCGACCGGGTGGTACATCACCTCGCTGAACAGCACCCGCGCGAGGGGCTCGGGCGTCGGCTCGGGGGTGGGTTCCGGGGTGGGCTCAGGCGTCGGCTCGGGGGTGGGCTCGGGCGTCGGCTCCGGGGTGGGTTCGGGCGTCGGCTCCGGCGTCGGGGTCGGATCGGGCTCGACGGGGTCCACGGGCTCGGGGCAGCCGGCGAGCAGCACGAGGCTCAGAGCCAGAAAGGAGATCCTGCTCATGGTGCTTCGCTCTCCACCTGCACGCTCAGGCCCAGGTCGAAGCCGAGGTCGGAGCTGTTGGGCACGACCTGGTGCACCTCGACCGCCAGGGCGTTGGTGCCGACGAGCAGCGTGGGCGCGGGCACGAGGTATTCGCCGTAGGCCGTCTCGCCGGAGCCGGACTGGGTCAGGGTCGCCAGGGTCGACGAGTCGATGGGGCCGGCCGGCAGGTTCACGCGCACCAGCTCTTCGCCGTTGAGGCGGATCAGGGCGCCGTCGTCCACGCGCAGGGTGATGGTCGCGCTCGTGGCGCCGGTGGCGGCGGCCTCCTCCACCTCGAACTCGTGCCGGAACCAGGTGGTGATGTGCTTGTCCGTCGGGTCCGGGCCGTAGTCGATGAGGGTCGTCATGGGGTCGCCGTAGCCGAGCGGCGCGACGCCCTCGGGCCACTCGGCGTCGTCGAAGCCCACGTCGGTCCAGGTGGGCTCGGGGTCCACGCCGGTGTCGAGCACGCGCCAGGTCGCCGCGACCTCGATGAGGGGCACGATCTCGATGATCGGCACCACGTTGCTGAGCCCCGGGGTGGCGGGGGATGCCAGGGACCAGGTCTCGCCTCCGTCGGGCAGCCTCGCCGAGCTCTGGTCGGGCTCGAGCTCGGGGAACTCCACCCAGTCCACGACCCGGCCGTGGGGGTCGAAGAGGCCGACCGCCTCGCCCGCCGCCGCCAGTCGGAAGGGGACGTGGGCGCCCTCGGGGTCCGAGTCCCCGTCGGCCCACAGCACGAGGAAGCCGCCGGCCGGCACCACGAGGCCCGAGGGCAGGGTGTAGAGCGCGGGCTCGGACCAGGTGTCGCTGACCGTGAAGCCGCTGAGGTGCAGGGGCACGGTCCCGGGGTTGTGGATCTCGAACCAGTCGGACGCGAGGCCCTGCTCGTCGATGCTGGAGCCGCTGTTGTCGGCCAGCACCTCGTTGATGAAGAGCGTCACGACCGGGTCGAGGGAGTCGTCGTCGTCTCCGCTGTCGTCGTCGTCGATGCTGTCGTCGTCGTCCGGCGTGCTGTCGTCGTCGTCGATGCTGTCGTCGTCGTCGATGCTGTCGTCGTCGTCCAGCACGTCGTCGTCGTCTGCTGCGTCGTCGTCGTCTGTTGGCTGGGGCGCGAGCGAGCCTTCGCCGTCGCAGCCGCCGAGCGCGGTCATGCCGAGCAGGGCGAGGCTGATCATCCAGCGGATCTCGTTGAAGCTGATTGGGGACATGCACGGCATCTTAGCGTCGTCGTGGGGCCTCCAGCTTCTAACGTGATGGGCGATGACCTCGACCTTCGATGGCGTCGATCTCGGACCGGACGTCGATCTCGATCACCTGGTGTCCCAGCACCTGGCCGGGGTCGGCGTGGGCTACGCGCAGCGCGAGGATCGGACCCCGCTGGACTGGCTGGAGCGGGCCTGGCGCTTCCTGGAGGAGCACGAGCCCCTGGCGGCCAAGCGCTTCTCCCGGGCCGTGGCCGGGCAGCTGGGCGGGGCGCACACCGAGTTCGTCCTGCGCTTCTTCGGGGACCTGCCCTTCGCCGATGGCGGGGATCGGCTGGGGGCGGAGGTGCTGCGCCGGCTCCACTGCTACCCGCCCGACCTGCTCGATCGGACCCCCGGCACCGTCACCGACACGGTGCGCGAGGGCCTCATCCGTGGCGCGCTCTGCTGGAACGAAGGGCGCGGCCTGTCCCCCGAAGTCGTCGCGATCGCCTGGGACGAGATCGAGGCCGGCCGGGGCCGCGCGTTGCTCTTCTATGCGGCTCGGCTCGACCCGGAAGGTGCCCGGGCCCGCGTCCCCAGCTTGCTGCCCCGCTACCCGGACGCCAGCGCAACCTTCCTGCGGATCTTGCTGGGCCTGGGCGAGACCGCGGAGGGCGCGATCGAGCTGCTGCTGGCCCACGCCGATCACGCCGGCCGCGAGGCCCTCTTCGACGAGCTGCGCTACCGCCTCCGGGATGAGCCCGCCCGGCTCGATGCCTTGCTGGCCCTGGAGCCGGCTCGCTGAGCGGGGCGCTGGCTCCGATCCCTGTGCTACTCCTGCCAGTCGATGCGCTGGCTCCTCCTCTTCCTCGTCGGCTGCGTGCCGATCGAACAGGTCACCGACGACGACGACGACGACGCCACGGCGATCGACGACGACGACTTCACCGAGCCTGAGGGACCCGCCACCTGGGGCGACGCCTACGCGCTGCTCCGCTTCCGCTGCGGCTGCCACATCAACGACACCGAAGGCGGCCTCACCGGCTTCCAGGACCCCGATCTGGCCTATGCGAACCTCGTGAACGTGCCGTCCACGGAAGCCCCGCTGGACATCGTCGAGCCGGGCGACGTCGAGCGGAGCTACCTCATCTGGAAGGTGCGCGGTCTGCCCTACGGCGTGGGAGGCGAGGGGGACCGCATGCCGCCGACCGGCCTGGCCTTGCGCGACTGGGAGATCGGCCTGCTCGAGGAGTGGATCGAGCTCGGCGCCCTGCCTTGACCCGCCCGATCACACGAACCTCCGTTTAGACTCCCGGCCTATGCGCGCGATCCTTCTTGCCACCCTCGCCCTGGTCGCGTGCAACGACACGACCATCTCGTCCAACAACGAGGCCCCCGAGGTCGTCATCCAGTCGCCGCCCGATGGCTGGGTGCAGCCCGCCAGCGACCCGCTGGAGCTGCGTGGCCTGGTGCTCGACCGGGGCTCGTCGACCGCCGACCTGCTCGTCGGCTGGTCCTCGTCGCTCGACGGGGTCCTGGCCGAGGGCAGCCCCGACGGCGACGGCAACACGAGCACGACGCTCACCGACGCGAGCCCGGGCACCCACGTCATCACCCTGACCGGCACGGACGAGTTCGGGGCCAGCGGCTCGCAGTCCATCGAGGTCACCTTCACCGCCGACCAGAGCCCGAGCTGCTCCATCACCAGCCCGCTCGAGTCGGACACCGTCGACCCCGCGAGCGCGGTCCTGCTCCAGGGCCAGGTGGGCGACGACCTGACCGATCCCGAGGACCTCCAGATCGACTGGTCCTCCAGCGTCGACGGACAGCTCTCCACCGAGCCGGCCGACCCCTTCGGCGTCGCCGCGGCCACCGTCACCCTCTCCGCGAACCCGCACACGATCACGCTGACCGTCACCGACGGCGTCGGCCAGATCTGCGAGGACGCCATCTCCATCGCCACCAACGGCGCCCCGTCCCAGCCGATCGTGCACATCGATCCCGAGCCGCCGTCGATCTTCACCGACCTCGTCGCGGTGGTGGACGTCGAGTCGGTCGACCCCGAGGGCGGCGCGGTCGCCTACGAGTACAAGTGGACGCTCAACGGCGTCGTGCAGGAGCAGCTCAACGAGCCGACCGTGCCCGCCAGCGAGCTGGTCCGCGACCAGATCTGGGAGGTCCTCGTCCTGCCCGAAGACGAGCTGGGCACCGCGGGCCTCGCCGGCGCCGACACCACGACCCTCCCCGACTCGCCACCCGGCGCGCCCACCGTGCTCGTCGAGCCGGCCGAGCCCACCCAGGCCGAAGACCTGGAGTGCGTCGTGGACGTCGCCGCGCTGGACCCCGACCCCGGCGACTTCGTCACCTACACCTACGCCTGGGAGGTGGACGGCAGCCCCACCGGCATCATCGGCCCCATCCTGCCCTTCTCCGAGACCGCGCCCGGCGAGAACTGGACCTGCGTCGTCACCCCGAGCGACGGCACGATGTCCGGGACCACCGGCTCGGACACGGTCAGCGTCAGCGAGAGCTGCACGTCGTTTCTGGGCACCGGGATCTCCGGGAGCGCGCTCGTGCCCGACCAGGCCGCGATGCGCCTCGGCACCGGCGACTACACGGTCGAGCTGTGGCTCCGCCCGGACGGCTTCTCGCACAACGACAGCGACGCGGCGCTGCTCAGCAAGCGCATCGCCGGCAGCGACCAGGGCTGGCACCTGGGCATCACGACGGCCGGGGTGCCCTTCGTCCACATCTCCATCGGCGCGAACCCCCGGCTCGACGCCGACGAGGCGCTGCCGACCGGCCAGTGGGCCCACGTCGCCCTGGTCTTCGACAGCAGCTCCGGCATCGCGACCTTCTGGATCGACGGGCAGCCCTCGGGCTCCGCTGCGATGCCCCAGCCCAACGGCGCGGCGACCGCCGAGCTCGCGATCGGGGACGACGGGGCCGGCGGCTCCGACCAGGTCTTCGAAGGGCTCATCGACGACGTGCGCATCAGCGACAGCGCTCGCTACAGCATCGCCTTCATCCCCAGCACCGTGCTCGGCGCCGACGCCAACACCGTCGCGCTCTACGACTTCGAAGAGGGCTCCGGCACGACGGTGCACGACGGCAGCGGCAACGGCTTCAGCGGCTTCATGGCCGGCGCGACCTTCAGCCAGGACAGCTCCTGCGACCTGGACCTGGCGCCCACCGCGCCCACCGTCTCGCTGGACCTCGACCACCCCGACGACAGCGACGACCTGGTGTGCAGCCTCCAGGCGGTCTCGATCGACCCCGAGGGCCTGGCGGTCACCTACGCCGGGCAGTGGTGGGTCGACGGCGCGCCCTCGGGCCTGACCTTCACGACGTTGCCCGCGACCTTGCCCAACGCGCAGACGGCCGAGGGCGAGCAGTGGACCTGCCACCTGGTCGCCAGCGACGGCAGCCGTTACTCGGACCCCGGCACCGCCAGCGTCCACGTCGGCTCCTCGCCCGTCTGCAGCTTCTCGGTCAGCGACCCGAGCGTCGACGCCTCGGACCTCTGCTCCTTCGAGGCCCCCATCGACGGCCTGCTCCGCATGACCGTGTCGAACCCGGACGGCAGCGCGGACGGCACCTTCACCATCGACATGGGCACCCTGGGCACCACGTACCTGTTCACGGGCTTCAAGGAAGAGGCCTACGCCGGGCTCGCGGTCGCGCCCTGGACCGAGCGGGTGGTGGAGATGAACGTCGGCCCGGCGCTGGGCTCCATCGCCCTCTCCCTGGACTACAGCTCGGACGGCAGCGCGGGCACGGGGCCGGACACGCTGACCCTGGAGTTCGTCTACTTCGACCAGCTGAGCACGGCCTCCGCCACCGAGATCGGCAGCCACGACGTGCCCTCGGCGCAGTCCACAGACGCCAACTTCCCGGCCACTACGGTCACGGACACCTTGGGCAGCGGCGAGAAGCTGCTGGTCCAGCTCAACCCCTGCGGCTCGACCGGGGTGGGAGGGCATGGCCTGTACGCATCCAACGACGGCCTGGTCGGCAACGACGGCCTGATGCGCTTCGACACCGGCGACCCCGAGGCCTGCTCCGTGCCCTTGCGCTCCATCGACCTGCCAGCCGGCACCTGGACCTTCTCGCTCAACCACGAGGACGACTTCTGGGACGACAACACCGGCGACCGCGGCCTCACGCTCTACCGCTACACGCCATGACCATCGCGCACGTCCTCTTCGGCCTGGCCTTCCTCTACTCCGCGGCGGTTCAGTACAACGACCCCGACGGGATCTACTGGGGCGCCTGGTACGCGGGCGCCGCGGCGACGGCGCTCGCGGCGGTGCGTCGGCCCCGCACGGCGATGGTGCCGGCGGCCGTGCTGGGCCTGGGTTCGATCGGGGGGATGCTCGCCATCGCCCTGGGCGGCCTGAGCCCGGTCACGATGGAGCAGCTCTTCGGCGGGCTGGCGATGAAGACCGACAACGTCGAGCACTGGCGCGAGGGCCTGGGACTGGGGATCGTCGCGGTCTGGATGGTCGTGACCTTCGTCACGGGCATCAAGCGTCGGCCCAGCGAGGGCTGAGTCCTCGGCTCCTAGGGAACGGCCACGACGTCCCAGTCGAGCGTGACCTCGCGGCGGCACTTGTCGGTCTCGATGCGGTCGGAGTAGCGCAGCGCGCGGCGCAGGCGGACGTGCATCCCGTCCACCGTGGCCTCCTGGCCGGAGTAGAGCCAGAGCTCGGTGTCTCCGCGGGAGAACAGGACGGGGATGCTCGTCACCGAGGCCCAGCAGGCCGTCATGGCCGGTTGGGGTGAGCAGCCGCCCTGCGCGGGCACGCTCGCTTGCCAGCCACCGGGGATCTCGACCGTACGCCCCGTCGAGGCCTGGGCGAGCAGGTCGCCGTTGGCCGCGAAGAGCGCGCCCTCGTAGTCGTCGAAGGTCTCGTTGAAGCCGCGCGATGCGTAGGCCGACAGGCCGGACATCCCCGCCAGGGCGACGTAGTCCACGGCCATCGCCTGTCCTCGCAGGAGGACCTCGGTGCCTTCGGCGTCGTCGGCGGTGAAGGTGCCCCCGAGCCCGTCCGGGT
Organism: Deltaproteobacteria bacterium; assembly: GCA_029261955.1. Taxonomy (GTDB): domain Bacteria; phylum Myxococcota_A; class UBA796; order UBA9615; family UBA9615; genus CALCXL01. Next base: position 12,716 of record JAJDAI010000865.1, read on the forward strand.
CGGCGGCGAAGGTGCCGTTCAGCGGGCCGACGAGGGCCGAGTCCTGGGCGGTGTGCAGGAAGAGCGGGTCGCCGAGCGTCGGCAGCTCGCAGGCGGGCGGGATGGGCAGGTCGAGGCCGGCGCTGTCGTCGTCGTCTGCGGTGGCGTCGTCGTCGTCGACCGCAGGACACCCCGCAAGGAGCAGGAGCCAGACCGGCAGGGACAGCTTCGTCATCAGATCCCCTCGCGCACCCAGAGCTCCACCCGCTCGCGCAGCAGCGGCAGCGGCAAGGCGCCGGACTCCAGCACGACGTCGTGAAAGGTGCGCAGGTCGAAGGCCATGCCGAGCTTCTTCTCGGCCTCGCGGCGCAGCGCCAGGATCTCCAACTGGCCCACCTTGTAGGCCAGCGCCTGGCCCGGCGTGTTGATGTAGCGGTCGACCTCGTTGTCGATGTTGTTGAGCGCCAGCGGCGTGTTGGCGACCAGGAAGTCGATGGCCTGCTGCCGGCTCCAGCCGAAGCTGTGGATGCCCGTGTCCACCACCAGCCGGGCCGCTCGCCAGGAGTCGAAGGACAGCATGCCGAGGCGGTCCAGGTCGCCCGAGTACAGGCCCAGCTCGTCGCTCAGCCGCTCGGTGTAGAGCGCCCAGCCCTCCACGAAGGCGGTCCAGCCACCGTGCTTGAGGAAGGCCGGGGCCTCGGCCAGCTCCTGGGACAGCGAGCGCTCCAGGTGGTGGCCCGGGATCGCCTCGTGAAAGGCCAGGACCTCGGCCTCGAAGCGCGGCCGGGTCTCAGGCGCGTGCGTGTTGACGAAGTACTCGCCCGGCTTGCCGCCGTTGGGGTGGGCACCGCTGTAGTAGGCGATGGTCGTGTAGGGCGCCTCGTGGGCGGGGATGGGGCGGACGAGGCACTCGGCCTGGGGGAGGCGGCCGAAGGCCTGGTCCATCACCGCCTTCGCGCGGGCGAGCGCGTCCCTCGCGGCGGCCTCGACCTGCTCCGCCGTCTCGAAGCGCAGGCTGGGGTCGCTGCGGAGCCTCTGGAAGATCGTCGCCAGCTCCGCGGTCTGCAGCGCCCGCTGGCCGATGACCTGGAACTCGGCGTGGATGAACGCGAGCTGCTCCAGGCCGAGCTGGTGCAGCTCCTCGGGCGAGCGGTCCAGCGTCGTGTAGTGCCGGACGAGCGCGGCGTAGCAGTCGTTCCCGCCGGGCAGGTGGGTCAGCCCTGCGCGGTCGTCGGGCCGCGCGACCGGGTGCAGCTCGTACTGCAGCGCGTCGGTGTAGCGGAGCAGGGCCGGGAGGATCTGGTCCTCAGCGATCGCGCGGGCCAGCGGCCGCGTCGCCTCGACCAGCGCGGGCTGCCCCTCCAGCTTCAGCAGCGGCAGCTCGTCCACCCCGCGGGCCAGGGTTTCGCGGCTCTGCTCGACCGTGCGGCGGATGGTCTCGGCGATGCCGACCCGACCCGCGGCCTGGCCCGCGCGCAGGTTCAGCGTCTGCTGGTCCACCCAGCCCGCGACCTCGCCCAGGCGCGCGAGCAGCGCGTCGGCGTCGGCCTGGGTCTTCAGCTCATGCAGCTCCGGCAGGCGCCCCAGCTCCACCAGGGGGTTGCGGCGCGAGGACACCGCCCAGTCCCAGGTCCGGCAGACCGAGCGGTCGAGGTGGCTCTTGAGGTTCAGCCGCAGCAGCCGCAGCGCCCGGTTGTCGCCCGCGGAGAGGGCGCCCGCGTCCATCGCCAGCGCGCGGGCGTAGAAGCTGGAGCGCGTCTGGAGCTCGCGGGCCCAGGCCTCCGGGCTGTTGTCCTCCATGCGGTCGTCGTGCTGGTGCAGACCCAGCTCGCTCGCCCAGCGCGGCGAGCTCCACATCGTCCACGACCAGTGGTCCACCAGCAGCTCGGCGAGCGCGGGGTCGGTGATGGACGCGGCGGCGCCGAGGGGGTCGGCGGGGGCGTCCTCAGCTTCCTCGATGGGGTCAGGCGCGGCGGTCGAGACGCCGGGGACGAGCAGGAGCAGCAGGAGCAGTCGGTGCATGGCGGAGCTTAGGGCGGGGGCGCGCGGAACGGCCACTTGGGCCGAGTTGGGGAAGCCTGCACGGCCTGACGAGAAGCGATCCGGCGTCGGCGCGTCGAGCAGGTCGATCGCAGCGGCAGCGCGGTAGACGGTCGGCTGACTCGTCCCCGGCACCGGTTCGACGATCCCGCGCGCAACGAGCTGCGCGAGCGCCTGGCTCGCGGTAGGCGCTGAGACCCCGAGGCGCCGCCGCAGCCAGGGGCCCGTGACCACGGGCTGCTCGAGGAGAACGTCCGGCATGCGCCGTGCCGTGGGCTGCTGGACCTGCTCGAGCTCCTCGGCGTCGAGTGGATCCGCAGCGCGCCGTCGCGGCCATCGAGCGTCAAGTCACGGCCGCCGTCGCCTCATGCCCGCTCATGGGGACCGTCGTAGCCGCACACCCCCATCCGGGGTGAGTTCACGATGGGCAGCCGAGACTCCTCGAGCCACGCCTCGCACTCGGGGCACTGGGCTTCCTCGTCTGCGCCGTGGGCCTCGCACAGCGTCGTGCGGCAGTACGCGCAGATCCACGAGGCGGGCTCGGTGCACTCGGCTTCGCAGACCCAGGGAACGTCGTGGTTCCTCGCGAGCTGGACGATGCGCTTCTTCGGCCCGCCGACCCGGCCGACGACGCGGCCCGAGAGGTGGGTCGTGCTCCCGAAGTCGTACTGGTATGCAAAGCGGTCCCCCACGTCGAGGGCGGCGCTCACCTTCGCCCTCATGGACTTGGGAGGGGGGCCGAACCCGTAGCCGAAGTCGTCCGCGACGCTGTCGTACCGCTGTTCTCCGATCTCGAACGACGAGAGGTGACCGCAGCACTCGAGCCAGACGTCCCGCAGGTAGCCGTCCAGGTCGGCGAAGGTGGCGCTCTTGGTCACCGAGACGTGCAGCCACCACACGGGGTCGTATCGGTCCCGGATCGCCAGGTGCAGTCGATCGCCCGGGCCGAGGCAGGTGCTCAGGTGTCGGGACATCCCGCGAGACGAGTAGCTCTTCTCGCAGGCAGCGCAGGTTCCGGTGGGAGTGTCCATGGGGCGTCGTTCCTCGCGTCGAGCGTTCGGGCTGGTTGAGCCTGCCGGAGCGACGAGGTTCTACTCGATGATGGGGGACCCCTCAACCGCGGCCAGCCCCCCTCACCCCAGCAAGACCTCCGCCGCAGGCAGGATCACCCGCTCGATCCCCCGGCGCAGCGCACGCCCCACATCGGCGTCCGCGATCAGCCCGTGAGCCTCCAGCGTCTCGTCGACCTCGCCCGCCTCGAAGAAGCCCTGCACGTCGACCTCGGCGAAGACCGCCCTCAAAGCCACCTTCACCGGCTCCCCCCCGGTATCCACGGCCCAGCGCAGGGTCCGCCAGGCCAGCTCGGCGTGCTCGCCCTCGTCCTGCACCAGGGCCCTGAGCACGGTCCGCACCGCGGGGTCCTTCGCCCGGGCCAGCTGCTCGGCCGCGCGGATGGCGGCCAGCGTCTCGCCGATGCAGCCCTCCTTCGCGGTGTCGACGGCCAGCTGGACGAGGGACTCGCTCAGCGGCAGCGAGCTGCCCGGCAGCTCGAGGTTCGCGGGCTCCACGGGCTCCCCGTAGGCCGCGGCCAGGCCGAAGCACATGCGCGCGTGGCGGATCTCGTCGGCCGCCGCCTTCTGCGCGGCGAGCAGCAGCTCCGGCGGGGCGCCGTGCACCATCAGGTCGAGGGTGAAGCGCGCGAAGGACGCGATGGACGCGTGCTCGTAGAGGCCCGCCACCCGCCAGCGCTTCGCCAGCGTCGCGCGCTGGGTGTCGTTCAGCTCGAGGCCGGTGATGGGCACCGCGGCCGACCAGCGGCTGCCGCGACGCAGGGTCGCCACGCGGGCCTGCTCGGCGACGACGAGGGGGCGGCCGTCGACCGCGGTGCCGGGCGGGCTCGGCGCGCAGAGGGCGCTGAGCTCGGGGTCGTGCACCCAGGTCGCGCGCACGGTGCACTCGCCGAACTCGGGGTCCTCGGAGACCACCTCGACGGTGTCGAGGCCGTAGTACTCGGCGCCCTCGCAGCGGTAGTCGGACAGGCCGACCGACCCCCGAACGGCGGCGTCCGCGTCCAGCTCTTCGCAGGTGTCGGCGCCCTGCTCGTCCAGCGAGACGACGTACTCCTCGTCGACCTGGCAGCCCGTCAAGGCAACCGTGGCCGCGATCCCCGCGCCGCCCAGGATGGAGCGGATGTGTCGCGAGAAGCGGGTCGAGAAGGGGCGGTAGCTGTCGTCGATCGTCCGAGCGGCCATGAATCGTCCTCCAGGTGTGCTGGCGAACACAGCAGGAAGCGTGCCGATCGATCCGGGCGGCCGAGGCCGGGTGCTGGCTACCCCGCGAGCTGCTCGGGCAGACCCAGCTCCCGGTGGAGCGGCTCGAACTCGCCCGTCTGGGCCGCCTTCAGGGAGTCCGTCAGCTTCCTGAGCTTGCGCGCAAGCTCGCGCGCCACCAGGTGCTGGAACTTCGCCGCCGCGGGGGTGCGGGACGCGAACATCTCGTCCAGCAGGGTGCGGCTCACCGCCCCCACCACCGTCGGCCCGACCGCGACGCAGCCCGCGCTCCGGGTGGCCTGGTCCAGCAGCGCCATGGTCCCGAAGAGCTCGCCGCGCCCCATCTCGTGCAGCCGGACGGGCATGCCCCCGACATCTCGGGTGACCCCCACCGTCCCGTCGAGGATGACGAACATCTCGGCGCGGACGCCGCCGCTGCCCTTGCCCTCGCGCAGGAAGACGTGGCCGTCCTTCACCTCGCGCACCGACAGCAGCCGGTCGATCAGGGCGAGCTCGTCGTCCTCGAATTCGGAGAAGGCCGGCAGGTGCCGCAGGATGTCGAAGCTGTTCATGCGGAACCTCCAGTGCCCCAGAGCAGCCGGCTGAGGGCCGAGGTCAGCCAGCCTGACTGCACGGGGCGCGCGGTGGCGGTGGTGCCGCCGAGCTGGGTGACCAGGAAGTCGTTGCTGTGGCGGATGCGCGCGGCCAGGTCGACCGACAGGGTTCGCAGCAGCGCGGTCGCGAGGCGGGGTTGGCTGACGCGCAGCTCGATGAGGTCGTCGCTGGCGAGGCGGTACAGGACCGACTCCTCCGCCGCCGAGACGGTCGCCGAGGCGGGGCCTCCGTCGATCAGCCCGACCTCCCCGACCCAGTGCTCGGGCTGCACCTCGGCCAGGGTGAGCTCGCCGTCGGGCCCGTCCACGGTCACCCGCAGCAGGCCTTCGCTCACGAAATAGAGGGCGTCGCTGTGCTCGCCTTCGCACAGCACGACCGCGCCGGGGTGGCGGGTCACGCGACTCATGCGGTCGAGCAGGGCCTGCGCCTCGTCGGGCTTGATCCCGGGGACCAGGCGGCGGCAGAGCTGCGTCTTCGGATCGATGGCCATGGGCGCTCCGTTGGGGGATCGGACCCTACCAGGGTCCTGGGCAGCTGATTACAGCTCGATGCCGTCGACTTCGGCCTGCCAGGCCTCCGCTTCGGTCCACTCCAGCAGCTCGTAGACGCTGCCTTCGGCGTGGTCGTCGGGGCTGAAGACCTGCTTGTTCGCTTCGAGGCCGGCCTCGTCCAGCGTGTCCTGGGACAGCACGTAGGAGCCGACGTAGGGCCCGTCGACGTAGACGCTGCGGCTGTTCCAGGCGGTCCAGGCCCAGGTCTCGCCGGCGGTCATCGTGCCGGTGCCCTCGAAGGTCCCGTAGCCGTCGAAGAAGCTGAAGGTGTACTCGCCCGTGTCGGGGTCGATGGTGCCTTCGATGACGTAGTGGTCCCAGGTCGTCGGGTCGCTCTGCTGGTACACGTCCTCGACCAGGCTCCCCTCACTCGGGTCGAGCGTGCGGTGGATGAGGACGCGCGCAGGCGGGGTCTCCTGGCCGTTGGGCAGCGTGAACACCGACGTGCCGCCCAGGTACTGCTCGGCCGGCTCGGGCGTGGGCTCGGCGGCGGAATCATCGTCGTCGACGGTCATCACCGTCGGGCAGGCGACGAGCAGGGCGGAGAGCAGCAGGAGCAGGAGTCTCATGGCGGCAAAGAGTACAGGTGGAAGTTGGCTGTGCGCAGCAGGAGCGAGCCCAGCGCGGGCTCGGGGGAGGAGCGCCGCAGGACGAGGTGGCTGACGCCTTCTCTTCGCAGGGTCTCGGCGAGTTCTCGGGGATCGGCCGACTCGCTGCCTTGCCGCATGCGGGCGCGCAGGGCCGCCACGCGATGCTCGGTCGGCAGGGGCTCGTCGAAGGGCAGGCAGGCGCAGGCGAGCTCGACGCGGCGCCTCCACTCCAAGGCCACGCCGCGGTCGAAGAGCGCCTCTCCGCCGTCCTTCCAGGTCACGTAGAGGGCGCGCTTCGCGATGGGGCGGAGCTCGTCGAAGGAGTCCGGCGGCACGGCGATGAGCGCGGTCTCGGGCAGCTTCGCCTGGATCCATCGCCCC
>JAJDAI010000866.1 GCA_029261955.1 Deltaproteobacteria bacterium
CCGCGCCTTCGAAGGCGCCGGCCTGTCGCGCGAATTTGAGGGCGACGTCGCGCTGCACCGCGCGGTCCACGGCCTTCCACACCTCGCCCATGCCGCCGCTGCCGACGGTCTTCACGAGCTGGTATCGGCCGTCGAGGGAGCGTGTCCCGCTGGCGATCGGTCCGTCGGAGGAGGGGCTGGACTTCGCCACGCTGGTATTCTGCCAGCGGCATGACGACCTCGCCCGCGACGCGGAACCAGACCGCCTTGGTCCACGACGCAGGACTCGACGAGGGCGGGGCCCTTGTCCGTGCCACTGCGACGGTGATCGACGGCCCGGACCTGGGCCTGGCTTTTCCGCTCGGCGAGGCCCCAGTCACGATCGGCAAGTCGCGGCGCTGCGACATCGTGCTGACCGACCCGGCCGTTTCGAAGAGCCACCTGCGCTTGCGCCTGGAGGGTTCTGCGGTCCGGCTCGAGGATCTCAAGAGCACCAACGGCACCTTCGTCGGGCAGACGCGGATCATCGAGAGCCTGGTCCAGCCCGGCTCCGTGGTGACCATCGGGCGGACCCGCATCCACCTGAAGACCGAGGAGCAGCCCATGCTCCTCGCGCCGTCCACCGCCGACCACTTCGGCGAGCTCTTCGGGCACAGCGTCGCGATGCGGCAGCTCTTCGCGGTGCTGGAGCGGGTGGCGCCCAAGGACATCAACGTGCTCATCGACGGCGAGACGGGCACCGGCAAGGAGCTCGCCGCGCGGGCGATCCACGACCGCTCGGGGCGCAAGCGCGGGCCGATGGTCGTGCTCGACTGCTCGGCCGTCGCGCCGGAGCTGGTCGAGTCGCAGCTCTTCGGGCACCGCCGCGGGGCCTTCACCGGGGCCATGCAGGACCGGCAGGGCGTCTTCGAGAGCAGCAAGGGCGGCACGCTCTTCCTGGACGAGCTCGACTCCCTGCCGCTCGATCTCCAGCCGAAGCTGCTGCGCGTCATCGAGACCCGCGAGGTCGTGCGCCTGGGGGAGTTCGAGCCCCGCCCCGTCGACGTGCGCCTCGTCGCCGCCTGCGGGCGCTCGCCCGAGGACTCGGTGGGCCGCGGCGAGCTGCGCCGCGACCTGTACTTCCGCCTGGCTGTGGTGCGGATCTCGATGCCCCGGCTGGCCGATCGGCTCGACGATCTGGGGCTGCTCGTCGAGAAGCTCTTCGAGCGCATCGGCCCCAACAGCATCCTGGTGGAGGAGGGCCCGGCCCTGGATCGGCTTCGCCAGCACCCCTGGCAGGGCAACGTGCGCGAGCTGCGCAACGTGCTCGAGCGTGCGCTGCTGATGGCTCCCCCGGGCGCGACGAGCCTGGACATGCTGCCACTGCGCTTGTCCCCGGTGATGGGCAACGGCGCCGCTACAGCGGCCCCCGCCAGGCCGACCTTCGACGCGCACCTGCCCTACAAGGAGGCGAAGGCCCAGGCGGTGGACGCCTTCGAGCGCGAGTACCTGCGCGCGGCCCTCGCCCGGAGCGGGGCCAACCTGTCCCGCACGGCGCGGGACGTGGGCCTCACGCGGCACCACCTGCGCAAGCTCTTGCGCAACCACCGGCTGATCGCCGGCGCCGACGAGCAGTAGACTTCCCGGGCCGCAGGGGGGAAAACGCGGCCCTGGAGGATCTGGATGCTTCGCAACATCGGTGCTGTCGTGCTCGGGATGATCGTCGGGATGGTGGTCAACATGGCCCTCATCTCGCTCAACGGATACGTGCTGTTTCCCATGCCCGAGGGCATGGACATGTACGACCCGGAGCAGCTCTCGGGCTACATCGAGACGCTGCCCGCAGCCGGGATGATCCTCCCGATCCTGGCCCACCTGGGGCAGGCCTTCGTCGGCGGCTGGGTCGCGGCGCGGCTCGGCGCATCGAAGCCGATGGTGCTGGCGATGATCATCGGGGTGCTCTCGCTGGTGGGCGGGATCATGAACGCCATGAGCATCCCGTTGCCGGCCTGGACCTGGATCGAGATGCCGCTCTACCTGGTCGTGGCCTGGTTCGCGGGGTCCCTCGAGGTGAAGCGGCGGGCTTCAGCTCAGTAGTTCGTCATCGTCGACGTCCAGGTCTCCAACACGTTGCCCAGCGAGTCGTAGGCCCGGGCGCGGATCGACCGCGTGCCGGCGTAGTTGAAGTTGTAGTTCAGGACGAAGTCCGGGCCGGTCGCGTAGCCGTTGCCCGTGCCCGAGTCGGTCAGCACGTAGTCCTCGATGTCGATGACGACCTTCACGGTGCCGGCCGGCGCGTCCGCGTCGAAGCGGTACTGCATCGGACCGACCCGCTGCCAGGTCACGCTGAGGTTCGGCGCGGGGACCCAGATGTCCTGGGTGTGCGTGTCGACCATCGCGCCGGACGCGCTGAAGGCGCGGACCTCGAGGCTGCGGCGCCCCCAGTAGTTGAACTGGTACCAGAGCTCGTACTCGTCGGCCTCGGCGCGCGGGTCGCCGTCGCGCATGTCGGGCAGGCGCCAGCCGTCGACCCAGTACTCGACCCAGGCCACGTCGTCGGTGGCCTCGGCCGCGAGCCGCATGACCGTGCCGGTGACCGCCTGGGGGATGACGTCCAGGATGGTGCCGCCGCCGCCCGAGCCGTCGAACTCGATGTCGATGTAGCTGAAGCCCTCGGCCACGAACTCACCGTCGGCGTCGTAGCCGCGGGCCTGGAGCAGCCGGCCGGTGCCGGACTGCGCGAAGGTGTAGCTGATCTCCCAGGGCGCGTTGCGGGCGTGGCCGGCGCCGGTCGCGACGTCGCCGATGGGCCAGCCGTCGACCCAGTAGCGCACGTCCAGCGGCACCTCGCCGCCGGTGGAGGCCGAGACCATCTCATAGGTCATGCCCTCGACCTTGCTCGCGGAGGGCTGGAGCTTCCCGGAGATGTTGCGGATGTCGACGCTGATGGTGTCGGTCGCGATGAGCGCGCCGGCGGAGTCGTAGCCGCGGGCCTGGATGGTGCGCTCGCCGGTGACGCTGAAGAGCACGCCGACGTGCACGGGGTTGGCCGTCAAGCTGTGGGCGATGCGGTAGGGGCCAGCCCAGATCTCGGTGTGGTGCACGCCCGCGCTGGCGACCCGCATGATGACGGGGTTGGAGACCGTGTCGCCGTTGCGCGGGCTCTGGAACGCGACGCTCGCCGAGGGGGTGCTCGGGAGCTCCGCGTCCACGAGGTCCGGGGAGTCGGAGTCGCCCGGATCGGGGCCCGCGGGGTCGGCCGCCGGCGAGCTGCCGTTGGCGTAGAAGGCGACCTTCTGCAGGTACGCGTCCCAGTCGAAGTGCGGGCCCGGGTCCGAGCGGAAGGAGCAGGACGCGGGCTGGATCTCGCCGTGGCCGACGATGTGGCTGCGGTCGATCGGGATGTCGTACTCGGTCACCAGGTAGGCGGTGAGCCGCGCGGAGCTGTCGAAGATGGCCGAGGTCCAGGTCGCCGGGTTGCTCGACGCGCCCTCGTGCTCGATGCCGACGGTGTCGTTGTTGTTGGAGCAGGCGTGCCAGGCCTTGCGCTCGTCCGAGACCATCTGGGTGACCTCGCCATCGCTCTTGCGCACGACGTAGTGGGCCGAGACGTTCGAGCTGGGGTTCTGGAACCAGGAGATGGCGCCGTTGTAGGAGCCCTCGGTGGTGTGGATGACGACGCGGTTGATGGCGCCGGTGCCGCCGCTGCGCGAGCTCTGGTTGCTGCTGTGGGCGGGCACGTAGCGGGCCGCGCCGGGGTAGCCGTTGGCCGCGGCGAAGTCGCCCGAGTCGCCCGAGGGCGGGCTGATGAAGTGCACGTCCTCGAGGCCGCTGATCTCGCGGGGCTCGATGAAGAGGTCGTCGCCGTTGATGGTCGGGGAGCCGTGGCCCTCCTGCAGGGTGCGGAAGACCTCGCGGGCGAAGTCGTGGTCCATCCAGTCCGTCCCGAAGGCGGACCAGGCGACGACGATGTCCCACCAGGCCGCCGTCGGCGTGTTCGGGTCGGCGAAGGAGTTGTGCTCGTCCCGCAAGTCGGACAGCACCGCGGCACCCGCGAAGATGTTCGCGGCACGGTCCGACTCGATCTCGGAGGTGGGGTACCCCGTCAGCTCACCTGCCAGGGCAATGCGTTCGGGAGTGAGCCCCATCCAGCCATGCGCCGGCCGGTGCTCGGTGTGGTCGTCCTCTCCAGGGGCGAAGAAGGACTCGTGCCACGCGAGCGCCACGAGCAGATCCCGGGGGACCTGGTGGTCTTCGGCGGCCAGCTCGAACAGGTCCGCAGCGGGCAGGGCCGCCAGGGACGCGTCGAGCGGTCGGATGACCCGCTCCTGCTCGGCTTCGGCTTCGTCGCCGAAGAGGTTGCCGTAACAAGCCCCGAGGGAGAGGGCGAGAATCGGGAGGAGCAGCAGGTGGTCAAGGCGCATGCCCCTTCCATTCGCAGGGATCGTGCCAGGGCAGCACAGGACGCTTATCCACCTGTGATCACAACGCTTTTCTGGAACCGAGGCGGCGCGGACCGCCCGACGTGGTCAGTTCAGTGACCAGCGTAGTCGGTTCCTCAAAACATGACCGGTCACACGAGTGACCATCCGTCCGTGAAGCCTGTGTAGGAAGGGTTCTTGGGAGCGGGATCAGCCGGGTCCGGGCGCGATCGGCCCCGAATGGCGGTCACTGCCGTGACCAGCTAGTCGTCCATGCCGGTCCAGGCCTTCACCGCTTCGGCGGCCGCCTCGTGGAACCAGGTGTTCTTCACCCCGAGCACCCCCGCCGCCGCGTCCACCGTGGGTCCCTGCCCGTGGGAGCGCAGGTAGGTGTAGCCCGCTTCCAGCACCGCCTTGTGCACACCACCGAGCAGCCAGGCATGCCGCGCCAGCGGGGTCCCGCCCTCGACTCGCGTCGGGTCGTGGTGGGCGTAGGCGATCGCGGCGAGCGTGGGCGGCAGCTTCCAGGACCTCATCAGCAGCGCGCCCAGCTCCGCATGCTGCGACTTCATGTCCCGGGCGAGCGCCCCGGACGCGAGGCCCCCTTGCGGCGGGCTCGTGCCGATGCCCTTGTGCAGGTCCACGACCAGGATCTCGCCGAGGTTGTGGAAGAGGGCCATCGTGTAGACCTCGCCCCGGTTCGACCAGCCGATGCGCTCCACCAGGATCCGGGCTGCAGTGGCCGTCGTGACCGTGTTGCGCCACATCTTCGACAGCAGCTTGCTCCAGCCCTTGTTCTTGCTGACGAAGGCGCCCTTGAGCGCCTCCATCTGGGCCACTTCGGCCAGGCGACGCATGCCGAGCCGACGCCCCGCGGCGTGCAGGTCCAGCACCGAGGGCATGCCCCGGTAGGCCGCAGCGTTGGACGCCTTGAGCACGCTGACGCACAGGTTGGGGTCCTGCTCGATCTTCGCGACCAGCGCGACGAGCGAGCCGCTGCCCTCGGCGCAGAGCGCCTGGAGCTCCATGGCCACGGGCGAGATGTTGGTGACGGCGGCCGAGCCGTCCCGCAGCTTCTGGGCGAGCTCCATGATCTGCTCGCGCACCAGGCCCTGATCGGTGTCCTCATCCGGCTCGTGCTCCTCGGGCTCGGGCTCGTCCACCGCCGGGTCGGTCTCCGGCGCGGGCCCCTCGGCGCGAGCGTGCGGCCCGGCCATGAGCTCGTTGATCGCCTCGTCCAGCTCCGCCGTGCTCAGCGGGGTCTGGAGCAGCATCTGCACCCCCTCGTCGTGGTACTGCGGCGCCTTCGCCAGGGTGCGCTGGTCGCCAACGAGGATCACCCGCGTGGGCTTGTCCGCTTGGAGCAGCTGGTCGACCAGCTCGGCGCCGCCGTCCTTCCAGGCCGCCGCCGCGAAGACGATGACCGCCGGGGGACGCCGGCCGCGGCGCTGGAGCGCCTCCCGGGACTGGCCGAGTCCGTTGGGCACGTGACCCAGGCGCTGCACGGCGCGCACATGCTCGGCGCGGGCCTGCACGTCCGGGGCGATGACGAGGACCTGAAGCGGCTGCAGCATCAGTCGAGACTCCAGGTGATCGGCTCTTCGGCCTGGTCGGTGACGGCGGGCAGGCTGAAGCCGAATGCGGCTCCTCCACCGTCGCGGTTTCGCCCCCAGACCTCGCCGCCGTGGCGCTGGATGATGTCGGCGACCACGGTCAGGCCGAGCCCCGAGCTCGCTTCCCCGCCGGTGGGCCGGTTGCCGATGTCGGCCAGGGGTTCGAAGAGCTGCGACAAGGCCGAGACGGGGATGCCGGGGCCGCGGTCCAGGACCTCCACCGCGACCGAGTCGTCGCGTCGCACGATGCGGACCGGGATGGTCGTGCCCGGCTGACTGAACTTCGAGGCATTCTCGAGGTAGTTGCGCAGGACCTGGGTCACGCGGCGCGGGTCCGCGTGCACCGCGTGCCCGAGGCCCGGCTCCAGCTCCAGGAAGTCCTGCTGCTTGCGCCGCAGCGTGCCCTCGGCGAGCTCGCTCCCCACCGAGTGCACCAGCTCCTCGAGCGCGAAGGTGATGGGCCGGACCGAGTAGGTGCCCGAAGCCAGCGCCGCCTGGTCGACGAGGGTGTCGAGCAGCTCCAGCAGGTGCTGGCAGGTCTCCTCGATGGATTCGAGCTGCGAGGACGCGGTGCCCGCCCCGGCCGCCCAGGCCAGGGTCGCGTGGGCCAGCACGGATCCGACCCCGTTGCGGATGTCGTGGCCGGTGCGCGAGAGCAGCAGATCCTTCGCGCGGTGGGCCGCCTCGAGGCTCCGGGTCTTCTCCTCCAAGGCGATCTTCTGGGACTCCAGCAGGTTGCACTGGTCCGCCACCCGGGCCTGGAGCCGGCGGTTGGCCTGCATGAGGTGGTCGACGATCGCCGCAGGCACCTCGACCCGAGCCCCGCTCTCGTCGATCAGCTCGTGCTGCTCGTCCGAGCTGGCGTGCTCCAGCAGATCGGCCAGCGGACCCAGGCGGTCGCGCAGCTTCGGCTGGAGGTTCTCGGGCAGGGTTCCCTCGGCGTACTCGGACTCCCAGTCGACCGTCGAGTCCTCCAGTTCGTCTTCGCAGAGCGTCTCGATCCGGGCGCAGGTGATCGGCCAGGGGCTCTCGTCGGTGCGCTGGTCGTGCATCAGGCTGCCCCCTCTTCGGCTGCTGCATCCGTCGGCTCGGGCTCCGCCGGTTCGGCCTGCTCGGGCTCGTTGGCGGGGGTCTGCGCGGCGCGGAGCGAGCGCCTGACGACGGTCAGCAGCTCGCCGGTGCGCAGCGGCTTGGGCACGAAGTCGGCGGCGCCGAGGCGGAAGGCGGCGAGCACGTCCTCGAAGTCCCGGGTGGAGGACACGACGACCACCACCGTCGACGCCTTCGACGCGCCGATGCGGCGCACCAGCGTGAAGCCGCCCTGGCCGTCGCGCAGGTGCAGATCGACGAGGGCGAGGTCGTAGTCGCTGCGGGCGAGGGCCTTCTCTGCGGACTCGATGTCCGCGGCGGTCTCCACGGTGTAGCCGGCGGACTCGAGCGTGGCGCTGGCGGCCCGCCGGATCGCCGACTCGTCTTCGACCAGGAGGACCCGGGCCCCGCTTCCTGCAGGCTTGTCCGTCAGCGACGTCATGTGGTGCCCTTCCCTCGACAAGGGGCGGGCGCTTCGTCGCTCCCCTAGATCCCCGAACCGGGGGAGGCCGACAGCCGCGCCTTGGGCGATGGACCGCTTCCCACCGCCGCCTCCACTTCATCGGCGGTGGCTGGGATCTCCTGAGAGAGATTCACGGGCCCGCCCTCGGCGACCAGGATGTCGTCCTCGATCCGGATGCCGCCAAAGCCCAACCAGGCCTCGGCGCGCGCCCAATCCACGGCGTCCCCGTGGCGATCGCGGAGGGCGCGATCGCGCAGGATCGCGGGCACCACGTAGAAGCCGGGCTCCACCGTGACGACGACCCCGGGCTGGAGGGTTCGATCGAGTCGGAGGAAGGACAGGCCGAAGTCGGTGCTGCGGCTTCGCCCCGGCTCGTAGCCGGCGGCGTCTCCGAAGAGCTCCATGTCGTGCACGTCCAGACCGAGCAGGTGGCCGACGCCGTGGGGGAAGAAGACCGCGTGCGCGCCGCGCTCCACCAGGGCGTCGACCTCGCCGCGGAGCAGGCCTTCGTCCACCAGGAAGCGGGTCAGCACCCGCGCCGCTTCGAGGTGCACGTCGCGGTAGCGCACCCCCGGCCGGCACAGGGCAATGCCGGCCCGGTTGGCGGCGAGCACCGCCTCGTAGGCGGCGCGCTGGCGTGGCGTGAAGCGGCCCGAGACGGGCCAGGTGCGGGTGACGTCCGTCGCGTAGCCCGAGGGGTGCTCGGCCCCGGCGTCGAGCAGGAGCAGATCGCCGTCGGCCAGCACGTTCCCCGCGGCGTGTCCGTGCAGGACCTCGCCGCGCACCGTGACGATGCTCGGGTAGGCCGGGCGCATGCCGGCGGCCGTGAAGACCGCGTCCACGATCGCGTGCAGCTCGTTCTCGGTGACGCCCGGCGCGGTGGCGGCCATGGCGGCGCGGTGGGCCTGCTTGGTGACGAGCATGGCTTCGCGCATCGCGTCCAGCTCGGCGTCGTCCCGGGCCATGCGCTGGGCGATGACGGCCTGGATCAGGGGAGAGTCCCCGGGGCTGCGCGGGTCCAGGGCCTGGCCGCTCAGGCGCACCGCCTCGGTGTTGGCCAGCGAGTCGGCGAGGGGCAGGCTGAGGAAGCGGCCGGGCTTCAGATCCTGGCTGGGCTTGACCGCGTCGACGCCGGAGCGAGCCTTCCACAACTCGAAGCCCGGGACCTCCCCGTGCCAGAGCGCGTCGCCCGGATCGGGCTCGGGCAGGAAGAGCGTGGTGCCACCGGACTCGATCAGGGCCGCGGCACCAGGCAGGTCGATCCCGAGGAAGTACAGGAAGGTCGAGTCCTGGCGGAAGGGGTAGGCGTTGGCCAGGAAGTTGCGCGGCTGCGGCCGGTGGCCCACCAGCAGGATGGGCTCGCCCCCGAGGGCGTCGGAGAGGCGGCGGCGGCGGTCGGAGAAGCGGGCTGCGTCCATGCCGCGAAGGCTAACGCAGAGGCTGGGACTACGCCCCGCTGACGTGCACGACGACCTGGCGCGTGTGGGCGCGGCGGCGGTGTTCGAAGAGGTAGATCCCCTGCCAGGTGCCCAGGGCCAGGCGGCCGCCGACGATGGGGATGCCCAGCGAGGTGGCGGTCAGCGCGGCTTTGACGTGGGCGGGCATGTCGTCGGGCCCCTCGTCCACGTGCCGATACAGGGGGTCACCCTCGGGCACCAGGCGGCGGAAGAAGGCGACGAGGTCCCGCTGCACGTCGGGGTCCGCGTTCTCCTGGATGGTCAGCGAGGCCGAGGTGTGCTGGACGAAGACCGTCGCGAGGCCGACGTCGACGCCCGCCTGCTCGACCACCGCCTCGACCTGGCCGGTGAAGTCGGTGAGGCCCGCGCCCTGGCTGTGGACCCGCAGGGTCTCGGCGTGCTGGCTCACCGCTGCGCCTCCCGGGTCAGCGCGGCGAGGCGCTCCGAGGAGGCGGTCGTCAGCTGCCCGCCGTCCAGGCGCCAGCGCCAGTTGCCGTCGGGCGTGCCCGGCAGGTTCATGCGGGCCGAGCCGTCGAGCCCCAGCACGTCCTGGATCGGCGTGATGCAGAGCGCCGCGGGCGACCTCAGCGCGATCCCGAGCACGGTGTCGGCCACATCCGCGTCCTGCACGTCCCGCTGCACGTGGCGGCGCAGCGCGTCGCGACTCCACTCCGGGGCGTGGTGCCACCAGCCGCGCACCGTGTCGTTGTCGTGGGTGCCCGTGTAGACCACGGAGCGCTCAGTGTGCTGCTGGGGCAGGTAGGGATTCTGCGGGTTGCCGTCGAAGGCGAACTGCAGGATGCGCATGCCGGGCAGCTCCAGGCCATCGCGCAGGGCCTCGACGTCCGGCGTGATGATGCCCAGGTCCTCGGCGATGAAGGGCAGATCGTCGGTGCCCAGCTCGTCGCGCAAGGCCTCGAAGAGCGCGCGACCGGGGCCCGGGGTCCAGCTGCCGCTGCGGGCGTCTTCGGCGTGCGCCGGCACGGCCCAGGCCGCCGCGAAGCCGCGGAAGTGGTCGATGCGCACCAGGTCCACCTGCTTCAGCAGGAAGCGCACCCGCAGGCGCCACCACGCGTAGTCCTGCTCGGCGAGCGCGTCCCAGTCGTAGAGCGGGTTGCCCCAGAGCTGGCCGAGCTCCGAGAAGGCGTCGGGCGGCACGCCAGCCACGAACTCGGGCTGGCCCTGCTCGTCGAGCAGGAAGATCGAGGGCCAGCTGCGCACGTCCGCGCTGTCCTGCGCCACGAAGATGGGCAGGTCGCCGACCAGGAGCACGTTCCGCCGGCGGGCCTCGGCGCGCAGCCGGGCGACCTGCTCGAAGTAGAGGAACTGGATCGCGTCTTCGATGGAGCGGTCTCGTTCGCTGGCCAGCGGGGCTCCCGCCCAGTCCCACCAGGGGGCATCGCCGCGGGCGCGCTTCTCGGCCGCGAACTCGCGCCAGGCGACGAGCCAGGGGGCGTGCTCGGCCCGGAAGGCGGCGAAGGAGGGGCCGGGTCCGCGGTCCAGCAGACGCTCGGCGGCGCGACGGACCAGGGGCTCGCGGCAGCGGTACAGCAGGGCGAAATCGACGGAGGCGGGGTCGGCAGCCTCGAGCTCGGCGAGCTCCGGCTCGTCACCCAGCAGCCCGTCCTCGATGAGGTCGTCGACGGAGATGAGCATCGGGTTGCCGGCGAAGGCGGAGGGGCTGGAGTAGGGCGATCCGCCCGCACCCGCCGGCGTCGTCGGCAGGAACTGCCACATGCGCTGCCCCGCCGACTCCAGCCAGCCGAGGAAGCGGCGGGCCTCCGGACCGAGGTCGCCCGCGCCCCAGCGTCCGGGCAGCGAGGTCGGGTGGAGCAGGACTCCGGAGCAGCGACCCGGCCAGCTCACGTCGAGGGGTCCCACTCGTCGTACTCGTCGTACTTCTCGCGGCGGCCGCGGACACGCTCGACGGGGTACTTGTGCCGCGCGCCCTCGAGCTTGCGCCGGAAGGCGGCGTCGAGGTCGATCTCCAGCACGTTGCAGAGGTTCAGCAGGCACATGAGCACGTCGGCGGCCTCGTCCTCGACGTCCTGGCGGCGGTCGTCGGCGCGGTCTTCGAGGCTGCGCCACAGGAAGATCTCCTGGAGCTCGGCTGCCTCGACGGACAGCGCCGCGGCCACATTCTTGGGCGCGTGGTACTGGGCCCAGTCACGCTCGGCGACGAAGGTCCGCATGAGGTCCGACAGCTCCTCGATGGAGCTCATCCACGTCTCTCGAACTGGATGACGTGCTCGCGGCGCGGGCGGTCGGCGAAGGCCTCGCGGGTGCCTCCGTGGAACCAGGGGCGCTCCTGCGAGACGGCGGCGATGCGGGTGAAGGGCAGCTTGCGGGTGTGGATCAGCGTGCGCAGGACCTTGTCGGCGCGGATGGCGCCGCCGTGGTTGGTCACGCCATCCCCCACCACCAGGAAGATCTGGGCGCCGGCGCGGGTCACGCGCTGCATCTCCAGCAGCACGTCGCCCATGGCCTTGCCCCAGGTCTCGCGACCGCCGTTCCGTCGCCCGATCTCGGCGCGCCGCGCGTCGTGCATCCAGCCGACCGTGCCGAGCCAGGGAGCGCGGACTTCCTGCTCGCCCACGTAGTCGTAGACGCCGGGGTAGGGCGGGGAGCTGATGATCGCGTCGACGGTGTAGGAGTGCAGCGGCGTGCCGCGTGCGTCGGCCTTGAGGAGCTTCGGGTCCGGCAGGTCGGGGTCGACGTTCTCGGTGTAGTCGGCCCAGGCCTCGGTCGCCTGCTGGCAGCGGCCCAGGAAGCGATCGCGGACCGCGCGGCGGCCCACCTCCGGGGCGGGCTTGCCCTTCCGCTCCGCGAACTTCCCGAGCAGGGGCGACAGGCCGATGATCAGCATCGACTCGCGGATGTCGGGGTTCTCCTCGCGCTCGATCTCGTCGCGCAGCGAGATCAGCTGACCGAGCACGTGGCGCGGGAAGTGGGTCTCGCCCTTCGCCAGCACGCCGAAGGGCGTCTCGCGGCGCTTCGCGGCGCCTTCGTGCACGCGCACGGCAGAGCGGGCGAAGGCCTCGAGGTAGCGCTCGTCCCAGCGACGGGTGCGCTGGTAGGCGATGCGCAGCGCGATCTCGTTCAGATCCGAGCCGATGCAGCGGCGGCCGCTGAGCGAGGCCTCGACCAGGGTCGTGCCCGAGCCGCAGAAGGGGTCCCAGACGTCGGCGTCGGGCGGCAGCGTGTCGAGCAGGCGGCGGACCCAGGCGGGGTGGAGCCGCGCCGGGTAGGGGTGCAGGCCATGCACACCGGCGACCGGGTCGTCGCGCTCGGCGTCCCGCACCTTGAAGGCGTCGGCCAGGATCGCGGCCGCGACCGGATCGCCGCGACGCTCTTCGGCGCCATCGACGTTGCTGAGGGGTCTGCGCTGGCGGGGTTCTGCCACGCGCGCCTTGTACGGGTGCGCGGGCGCGGGCGCAAGCAGCAGATCGACAGCTTCGTGGGCCAGGTGGGGTCTGACCCCAATGAAACAACCGGTGTCTGACACCGCGTCTTTCATATGCAAACGACGGTGTCTGACACCGCGGGTTTCATTCAGCGGCGCGCCAGTCGACGTGCCGCTGCAGGAAGAGGGCGGCGGTGATCGGCTCCAGGCGGGGATCGCGCTCGGTGACGGAGTCGACGGCCTCGGCGTGGCGGGCGAACCAGAGGAAGCGGTGCAGGTCGGCGAGCGCCGGCCCCAGCTCCGGCCACTCCAACAGCAGGTGGCCGTGCAGGACGAAGGCGGCCAGCGAGCCCGAGCGCCGCCCGAAGTCCGCCTCGCGCCCGCGCGAGAACCTCTTGGGCTTCGCGCCGGCGAGCAGGCCCACCGCCGCGTCCCGGGCCCAGGTCACGAGGTGGCGCAGCGGCGAGTCCTCGTGCAGCTCGACCTCCGCCTCGACCACCTCCCGCTCCAGGGTCGGCAGCAGGGACTTCAGCCAGTCCACGCCTGGCTCCTTCAGCTCGACTCCGAGCTCCGCCGCCCGCGCCCTCAGGACCTCCAGCGGCTCGAAGCTCGTCTTCAGCGCGCCGACCCCGCCGCGCATCCAGGCCACGTAGTCGATCCGGGGGACCCCGCGCGTCCCTTCGATGACCACCGTGTCCGGCACGGCCCAGACCCGGGGCAGGAGGGCACGGAGCTGGACCCAGGGCTCCGGGGCGTCGGGCAGCGCGCTCCCCTCGATGGCGTGTCGCGCGAGGCAGGCGCACTCGGGGCGCAAGCTGGCGTGCCACTCGTCCCCGCAGGCGACCAGCACGGCCGGGTAGGCCTGACAGGGGGCGGGCTTCGCGCCGGAGTCCGCTGCGAGCTGCACGCGGCAGAGCCCGTCGGCCTGCTGGAGCGCGCAGCGGCCATCGACCTTCGCGATGTTGAGCATCTCGCCGAGCTCGCCCGAGGAGCCGGCGAAGGCCTTCACGAAGAGCTCCTCGGGTCGGCCGGGGCCCTCCCACTCAGGCAGGACATCGAGGATGCGGTCGCGGTCCTCGGTGCTGGCCGGGATGTGGTGGTAGAGCGCGCAGCAAGCCCCGCGGGCGTCGCATCCCGCCTTCAGCAGCGGCAGGTGCAGCGGCGCGGCGAGGTCAGCGGGGGTGGTTCGGCGGCCGACCAGCTGGCCCTGAACCACGTGGCCCGAGGCGTCGATGCGCGCGCCAGAGCCCGGGTGCACGAAGCGCCGCCACCGGCCGTCCAGCCAGGAGCGACGGACCAGGGGGAGGGCAGAACCAGAGCGTTCGCGGGACACGGCGCGAGCGTACCGGCTGGGGCCTCGCGGAGTCCCGTGGCGGCCGCAGCCAGCGGCGCGAGGGAAGCAACAGCTGCCCCCCAACGTCGCGGTGGCCTGCCCCAGGCCTGCCTGCTATACGACGCGCCCCGGAGTCCCTCTTGGCAAACGTGATCTGGCTGCTCGCGGCGCTGCTCGTGCCCCTCGCCTGGCTGGTCCCCCACCTCACGGGGGGTGCCGATTCCTGGAGCCCGACCGCCGTCGCGGTCGCGTCCGGCTTCTGCATCGTCGGCGCGGCGTTCATCCTCTCCTGGGCCACGGAGCTGGCCGAGGAGTACGTGCCCCCGGCCTTCGCGCTCATCGTGCTGGCGCTGATCTCGGTGCTCCCCGAGTACGCCGTCGACATGCACTTCGCCTGGCAGGCCGGCAAGGACCCGATGTACCGCGAGTACGCGGTCGCCAACATGACCGGCGCCAACCGGATCCTCATCGGGGTCGGCTGGACGATGCTCGTCTTCGTGCAGTTCGCCCGGTACCGCAAGAAGGTGCTGGAGGTGGACCCGGCGCAGCGGCTCGAGCTGGGCTTCCTGCTGCTGGCGACGCTGTACTCGCTGATCCTGCCGATGAAGGGGACGATCTCCCTCATCGACACGGCGGTCTTCTTCACCATCTTCGGCTTTTATGTGTTCCGCGCGCTGCAGGCCGAGCAGCACGAGCACCCGCTCGTCGGGCCCGCGAAGTGGATGGCGGAGCGCATCGGCAAGGGCGGGCGCCTGGCGATCATCGGGACCTTCCTGGTCTACGCCTGCGCCGGGATCTGGTTCAGCGCCGAGCCCTTCGCCGAGGGCCTCGTCCAGGTGGGGCACCAGTTCGACATCGACGAGTTCCTGCTGATCCAGCTGGTGGCGCCGCTCGCCTCGGAGTCGCCCGAGTTCATCATCGCGATCCTCTTCGTGCTGCGGCACCGCTCCAGCACGGCGCTCGGCGCGCTCGTGTCCTCGAAGGTCAACCAGTGGACGCTGCTCGTCGGCGCCATCCCGATCGTCTACTCCTTCAGCCTGGGCGAGCCCTCGGCCATGGAGCTCGCCGCGAAGCCCAAGGAGGAGCTCTTCCTCACGGCCGCGCAGTCGCTGTTCGCCGTCGCCGTGCTGTCGGATCTGCGCTTCACGCTCCGGGACGCCATCGCGCTCTTCGTGCTCTTCGTGATCCCCTGGCTCCCCTTCATGGCCGCCCCCGGCTTCCACTACGCCTTCAGCGCGCTCTACTTCCTGCTGGCCCTCATCATCGGGCTGGGCAGCGAGCGGCGGCGGCGCCAGTTCACCCGACTGCTGAAGCTGAAGGACTGAGTGAAGCGGCTCGCCCTGCTGCTCCTGCTCGCCGGCTGCAGCAAGCCCGCGCCGGAGCCCCCGCCGGAGCCCCCCGCGGAGGACCTGAGCGGCCTGTGCTGCGCGCAGTGCCTCGACGCGGCCTCGAAGGACCCGCAGGCCCGCGATCTGTCCCTGGTCCCCTGCTCGGACTACGTCGGTCAGATCGTCAACGGCCAACAGGTCGTGGACGCCACCTGCGGGGGCTGGTTCGAACGGGAGCCGCGACTCGTCCAGGATTGCAGGTAGCATCGGCACGCGGCGCATCGGGGACGCGGCCGCATCTGAGGGGCGCGCATGGCACGAATCGACCTCTATCGCGACGGACGCTGGATCTCGTCGGTGACGCTGGGCGAACGCACCTACCTCGTGGGTCGCGACGCCCACTGCGACCTCGTCCTCAAGGACTCGCTGTCCTCCCGCCGCCACTTCGAGCTCGCCTACCGCGGGCCGGGTCAGTACCTGCTCAAGGACCTCGACACCGCCAACGGCACGCTGGTCAACGGCGTGCGCGAGTTCCAGCGAGCCCTGCACATGCAGTCGACGCTCCAGGTCGGCACGGAGATGATCCTCTTCGACCCCGACGCCGAGGGTCAGGCCCCCGCGGACGACGACCTGCCCGCCTGGGCCTTCGACGGCCTGGACGAGGAGCTGGACGACGGCCCCTCCACCGCGCACATCGCCCCCGCACACCTGAACAAGCTCCAGGCGAAGGTCCGCGCCCGGACCCGGCCCCACCTCATCTGGCGCAGCCGGCGAGGCGACGGCGAGGTCTTCCCCCTCGACACGACGGTCACGCCCATCGGCTGGGGCCACGTCCGCGCGTCCATCGGCACGCAGGACAACGGCAAGGACAAGGTCCTGGCCGAGGTGACGAAGGACAAGAAGGGCGCCTTCAAGATCAAGGCGAAGGGCCTGTTCGGGAAGATCGGCGTCAACGGCAGCTCCAAGAAGGAGCACACGCTCGAGGAAGGCGACAAGCTGACCGTCGGCGGCGAGAGTCTGGAGTTCCACGCAGGACTTCAGCAGCGCAGTTGACTGGTATCCTCGGCGCGCCCCCGGAGACCTCTTCGCACCGATGAGAACTGCCGCCCTCTTGCTGGCCCTGCCGCTGCTCTTCGGCTGCCCGCCGGACGAGGACACCGTGCTGGCGCCCTACCCGGGGCCCGACGCGACGCCCACGCCCGCGGTCGCGGCCCCCAGGGTGCCCACCGGCGAGCCGGTGCGGCTCTGCGTGCTCCTGGCCAAGACGGGCGCGGCGAAGGACGAGGCGGCCGAGATCCGCCGCGGGATGCGCATGGCACAGGAGCGTGTGGACGGCGAAGCCTGGCGCACCCGCTCGCTGACCTGGGAAGAGCACGACACGCGCTCCTCGGAGCCCGGGGCCGTGGCCGAATACATGAAGTGCGTCGGGGAGGGCGTGCCCGTCGCCATCGGCCCCGTGCACCCCGCCGCGAAGACCGCGCTGCTGCCCGTCGCGGCGGCGCACGAGACGGTCCTGGTGATCCCCGAGGTCGACTCGGCCGTCGTGTCGGTCTGGGGCGAGAACACCATCGCCGTCGCGCCGCCCAACACCTACATGGGCCGCACCGCGGCGCGGAACATGGCGAAGGAGCGCGGCATCGACAAGGCCGCCGTGCTGTACGCGCCGGGCGTCTTCGGCGAGGGCATCCGGGACGAGTTCATCAAGAGCTTCGAGGCCGACAAGGGCTCGATCGTGGCGGCGGTCGAGCTCGACCCCGCGCAGCCGGACGCCTGGAAGACCGCGGTCTCCGAGGTCGTGCTCCAGAAGGACGCCGTGGGTGTCTTCGTGATCGGGCCCGCCGAAGCGGCCCTGGAGATCGCGTCCACGCTCGACGACAACGGCATGCTGGAGGCCCAGATCTGGTTCATCGACTGGGCCATGTTCCCGCCGATCCTCGAGATGGCGGCCGGCAAGGGGGCCATCCAGCGCGTGCACTGGGTCAACCGCAAGATGCCCGCCGGCGACTTCGCGAAGGACTTCCAGGCGCGCTTCCAGACCCGGCCGCAGTACGAGGCCGGCGCGGGCTACGACGCGGTCCTGCTGGTGGCGGACGCGGTGGAGAAGGCCAAGGAGCTGACCGGCGTCGAGATCGCCGCGGCGATGGGGCAGCTCAAGGCGATCCCGTCAGCCTTCGGAACCGGCGCGGTCGTCGGCTCCCGCGGGCTTCGCTACGTCGATGTCGCGGACTACCGCATCCTGGAGCCGGGCAAGGACCCCGAGTCCCTGGATGGCAGCTGGATGTTCATCGAGCCGCCCTAGGAGCCCATGCAAGACGTCGCGGTACTCAGTTTGGAGGGGACCTCCGTGCCCCTCGAGTCGCTTTGGGCGGACGGCCCCGCCGTGGTCGTCTGGCTGCGCCACTACGGCTGAATGTTCTGCCGCGAGCGGGCCGCTCGCTTCCAGGACATCCGCGGCGAGCTCGAGCCGGCCTCGCTGCACTTCATCGGCAACGGGCTGCTGGGCATGGCGCAGGACTTCGCGGAGCAGTTCTCCGTCACCGCCCCGCTCTACACCGACCCGAAGCGCAGCTCTTACGCCGCTCTGGGCCTGGAGCGACGCTTCGGCCTGGGCGTGAAGAGCCTGGCCCGCGGCGCCCGCGCCCGGAGCGGCGGCTTCAAGCAGGGACGCACCAAGGGGGACCCCTGGCAGCAGGGCGGCGTCGTGCTCTTCGACGCCACCGGCGACGTCCGCTGGAAGAGCGTGGACGACGGCGCCGGCGAGCAGGTGGACCTGGGCGCGCTGAAGGCGGCGGTCGCCAGCCTCTGAGCCCGCTGGTGGGCTGTGGGGGGGCAGACCCCATTCGTGCACGGTCCGGTGCCTGGCACCGCGCCGCGCATCTGCACGCCGCGGTGCCAGACACCGGAGCGTGCATTCCTGCCCTTCGCCATCGGGGCGGCTAGGCTGTCGGGCCGATGTCCGGCCCTTCCCGCCTCCGATCCCTCGCGCGTCGCTTCCGTGGATCCACCGCGACGGTGGACGATCGCCTGGAGGTCGCGGCCGAGCGGCCGCCGTCCATCCTGCTCGTGAAGACCCCGCCCTGGGACACCCGCCTGCCGCCGCTGGGCATCACCTACCTCAGCAGCTTCCTGGAGAAGCAGGGCCTCGACGCGCCGGTCTGGGACGCGAACATCGACACCTACCTGCGCTTCCGCATGGACCGCGAGGAGCTGTGGGACATGGAGGCCGCGGTCTTCTGGTTCACGCCGGAGCGGGTGGAGGAGGTCTTCAGCCACGAAGCCGACGTCGCCGCGCGGCGCATCATGGAGGCGGACACGCCCTACGTCGGCTTCTCGCTGACGATGGAGGGCATCTGCTACGCCAAGCTGATCTGCGACCGGCTGCGCCGCGACGCGCCCGAGAAGGTCATCGTGATGGGCGGGCCAGGCGTGGCCTTCCCCGAGTACCGGGCCCTGTTCCCCCGGGGCGCCGTCGACCTGTTCGTGGTGGGCTCGGGCGAGGAGGCCCTCAAGACGATCCTCCAGACCGGCTTCCGGCCCGACGGCTCATCCGCGACCGCACCGCCCGACGGCTTCGAGGTCTGGCGCGACCGCCCCGACGACCCCGACTGCCCGCTCTGCCTCAAGCAGCCCGTCGCCCCCAACGCGTTCGAGCACCCGACCTTCGATGGCATCGACCTGTGCAAGTACCGCGGCCGCGACCACATCGCGCTGGTCATGTCCCGCGGCTGCTTCCGGTCCTGCGCCTTCTGCTCCGACAAGCCCGACCAGGGCCGCTTCCGCGCACTCGGCTTCGAGAAGCTCATGGGCGCCGTCGCCTACTACAAGGAGCAGCACTGGATCGGCGGGATCACCTTCAACGACCTGATCCTCAACGGCGACATCAACCACCTCGACCGCTACTGCGACGTGCTGATCGAGAATCAGGTCGAGCTGGTCTGGGACGGCCAGGCCACCGCTCACCGCGTGATGAACAAGCGCCCCTGGCTCTTCGAGAAGATGGCCCGCGCCGGCTGCACCGACCTGACCTACGGGCTCGAGTCCTTCGACAACGACGTGCTCGCCGTGATGCGCAAGGGCTACACCGAGGACATCGCGGTCGAGACGCTGCGCCTCACGCGCGCGGCCGGCATCACGACGGGGATCAACCTGATCTGCGGCTTCCCCGGCGAGACCGAGGCCCAGTTCCAGCGCACGCTGGACGCCCTCGAGACCAACCGCGAGCACATCGACCGCGTGACCTCACTGAGCGTCTGCGCGGTCATGCCCGGCTCGCCGCTGTGGACCCAGAACGAAGCCTTCGACATCGACCTGCCGAAGCCGGGGCACTACCACGAGTGGCAGACCCGGGATGGCAGCAACACGCTGCCCATCCGCATCGAGCGGCACGCGCGCATGAAGGCGAAGGTCCAGGAGCTCGGGCTCACCGCGGTCGTGCAGGCGACGGACGAGTTCGACCCCGCGCACCGCCCCTGATCGGTCCGCCAGAACGGCGACCGGGTCCCCCATCCGAAGACGAAGGACCCGGAAACCGTGTTGCAGCGGGCTACTTGCCGTTGAGCTCGACGTCGATGATGAGCGTGATGTCGTCGCTGACGACCAGCTCGCCGGCCTTGTTGGAGGCCTTCCAGTTGATGTTCCAGTCCTGGCGGTCGATCTTCGCCGAGGCGCTGGTGCCGACCTTCACCTGACCGGGGGCGAAGGGGTTGGCCTGCTCCTTGGTGAAGCCTTCCACCTTCAGCGTGATCTCCTTCGTGACGTCCTTCATGGTCAGGTTGCCGACCAGGTCGAAGGAGCCGTCGTCGGCGACGTTGGCGACCTTCGTGGAGACGAAGGTGATCTTCGGGAACTTGGCGGCGTTGAAGAAGTCGGGGCTGCGCAGGTGGTCGTCGCGCTTGCCGTTGTCGGTGTCGATGGACTTCACGTCGATGGTGATGTTGGCGGTCGTGCCGGCGACGTTGGCCGGGTCGTAGCTGACCTTGCCCTCGACGCTGCCGAAGTGGCCGCGCACGGTGGAGACGCCGAGGTGCTTCACCTTGAAGCCGGCGTGGGTGTGGGCGCCGTCGACCTGCCAGTCCTTCGCCTGGGCGAGGCCGGGCAGGGACAGCAGGGAGAGGGCGAGGAGGGTCAGCGCGAGGCGCGAGATCTTGGTCATCAGTCGGTTCCTTCTTCACAGGGGACGGCGACCTGCAGCTTGTTCAGCAGGGCCGTCAGGTTGTCTCGTTCGGTTTCAGTCAGGCGCTCCTCGAAGAAGCCCTTCATGAAGTGGTACTGCGCGGCGTAGGTCTCCTCGAACAGCGACTCACCCTCGGCGGTGAGGCGAGCGACGACCTCCCGGTCGGACGTCGCGGAGCGGGCCCGAGCGACGAGCCCCCGCTGCTCCAGCCTCTTCACGATCCGGGTGACGTTCGCCGGGGACGACAGCGTGCGCCGGGCGATGTCGCCCATCCGCACCCCGCAGGTGTTTCCCAGGGTCGCGATCACGTCGAATTCCGAGTGCTGGAGGCCCCACTGCCGCAGGTTCGCGGAGTCCGCACAGTGCACGTCGCGGTACGACCGGTGCAGCGCACGGAGCAGGGTCAGGGTCGGTGTGTCTCGGAAGCTCTCTGCCATGCAAAAGGACAGTAGTGTCGATATTTCAGCTGTAAAGCTTTTTCGCTGAAGTATCCTCAAAACAAGGGGTCGGCCGACCCGCAGCAGGGGGAGCCCCGGTCTATCCTCGGGTGATGCGCTCCCTCGTCGTGATCCTCGTCCTCGCCCTGCTCGCCGCCGCCGCTGTCGCCGGCGGGCTCTACGCCGAACGGACGGTGCAGCAGGGCATCCAGACGGAGCTGACCGAGCTGGAGATCGTGGGCCAGGGCTTCAGCGGCGGTGAGGTGATCGCGACGATCGCCGTGCGGAACACCGCGCGCTTCGGGGGGACCTTCGAGGGGCTGGAGGGCACGGTCACCGTGGCCGGCAAGGAGATGCCCTGGGAGCTGCTCGACCTGGAGGCCGGCACCGAGCTGGCTGGGGGTGCCGAGGCCACCGCGCGCATCAAGGTCCCGATGCGGCTCGAGGACGCCTTGGGCGCCGGGCTCTCGGGCATCACGACCGGCGGGATCGAGTTTCGCTTCGACGGCGTGCTCGACGTGTCGGCCCTGGGCTTGCTGCCGGTGGCGGTCCCGATCCACGATCGCGAAACGGTCTCCTTGAGGTAGCAAAGAGGCCACCGAGGCGCTCTTGTCTCGCATGCGTTGCCCCACGGGGCCGCACCGGGCAGAGTGTCGCCTGCTCCGGGGAAGGGGTTCTGCATGCGTTCGACGGCTGCGAAGGCCGTATTTGTCGGAGTGTTGGCGGCCGGAATGGTCCTGCCTGCGCTTGCGCGTGAGCGCGGCGAGAAGCGCTTCGAGGGCAACCAGCGGGACCCCCGCACCGTGCGCGCCGACGAGGCGGAGGTGCTGCGATCGCCCGAGCAGACCTGGCGCGCGTTCCAGTCGCTGCGCAGCCTCTACGTCGTCGTGGCTGAGAGCCGCGAGGACTGGGACCGCATCGTCGGCCCAGGCATCGCGAAGTCCCTCGGACGCGATGGCGGCGAAGAGGCCTTCGACCGCTTCGTCCAGGGCCTGCCCGAGACCATCCAGGTCGCGGGCCCCGAGCTCGACGGCGCCCTGGTCCGGGTCGATCTGCCGGACAAGCGTGGCAAGGCCTGGGTCGCCATCCACATGCCCGGCC
>JAJDAI010000867.1 GCA_029261955.1 Deltaproteobacteria bacterium
CAGACCCTGCACGAGGCTGGCTTGCTGCATCGGGATCTCAAGCCCGCCAACGTGCTCGTCGACCGCACGGGGCGGGTGGTGGTGCTCGACTTCGGGCTCGTCGCGGACACCGACCAGCCCGCGGTGGACGAGCAGAGCGTCGCTGGCACCCCCGCGTACATGGCCCCCGAGCAGGCGCGCGGCGAGCCCTCGACCCCGGCCGTCGACTGGTACGCCGTCGGGGTGATGCTGTTCGAGGCCCTGTGCGGTCGGCTGCCCTTCAAGGGCGGGGTCATGCAGATCCTCTACGAGAAGCAGAACCAGGAGCCGCCTCGGCCTTCGGACCTGCGCACGGCCGTGCCCTCGGACCTGGACGCGCTCTGCGTCGCGCTCCTGCGCCCCAAGGCCGAGGAGCGCCCGACGGGCCCCCAGGTCATGGCCTGGCTCGGCATGCGCCCGCCGGAGCCCGGGCTGGGCGAGACGGCCTTCGTCGGACAGGAGGAGGCGCTGAGCGAGTTGCGGAGGGCCGAGAGCCGCGTGCGCGACGGGCAGCCGGCGACCGTGCTCGTGCAGGGGCCCTCGGGCGTCGGCAAGACCGCGCTGGTCCGCACCTTTCTGCAGGGGTTGCCCGAGGACACCGTCGTGCTGAGGGGGCGCTGCTACGAGCGGGAGAGCGTGCCCTTCAAGGGCTTCGACAGCCTGATCGACGAGCTCGCGGGCTACCTCGGCAAGCGCCCCCAGAAGGAGGTCCTCCCCCTGCTCCCGCGCGAGGTGCGCGACCTGGCCCGCGTCTTCCCCGTGCTCACGGGCGTGCGTGCGGTGACCCAGGCCCCCGACCTGCGCTTGTCCGCTGCCGATCCCCTCGAGGTCCGCCGTCGCGCCTTCCGGGGACTCAAGGAGCTGCTCGCCCGCATGGCCGATCGCTCCACGCTGGTCCTGTTTGTGGACGACCTGCAGTGGGGGGACCTCGGCTCGGCCCGCCTGCTGACCGAGCTGCTCAGCCCGCCCGATCCCCCGGCCCTGCTCTTCATCGCGTCCATGCGCAGCGAGGACCTCGGAGGTCGAGGCTTCGCGGCCGAGCTGAAGCGCTTCGCGACGCAGGCGGACGTGTGCTCGATCCGGGTCGACGAGCTGCCCCACGAGCAGGCGGTGGAGCTCGCGTTCGCGGCCCTCGGAGGCCAGGACGACGCCGATCGCTGGAAGGCCGAGGCCATCGCCCGGGAGTCCCGCGGCAACCCCTACTTCCTGCACGAGCTGGTGAGGCACGCCCTCGACCACCCTGCCGATCCCGAAGCGAGCGCTGGCCGCATCGCCCTGTCGACCGTCGTCGCCACCCGCCTGGCCGAGCTGCCGGAAGCCGAGCGCGCCCTGGCCGAGCTGGTCAGCGTGGCGGGCCGTCCCCTGCCGCAGGGTCTGGCGCAGAAGGCGGCGGGGGGGCTGAAGAAGCCGCTGTCGGCCTGGGCGCGGCTGCGCTCCGTGCACCTCGTGAGGACCCACGGCGCGCGTGGCGGCGACCCCGTCGAGCCCTTCCACGACCGGATCCGCGAGCAGATCCTCGCCCAGCTGCCGCCTGCCAGGCAGAAGGCGCACCACGGCTCCCTGGTCGACGCCATGGAGGCCGGCGGAATCGACGACCCCGAGCGCCTCGCCCACCACTGCATCGAGGGGGACCTGACCGAGAAGGCGGGGCTGTACGCCACCCAGGCCGCTGACCGGGCGCTCCAGGCCCTGGCGTTCGAGCGCGCGGCGGATTTCCTGGACCAGGCGCTCGCCTGCACCACGGACGAGGGGCTGCGGCGCGAGCTCTTCGTGAAGCGGGCCGAAGCCCTGGCGGCGACGGGGCGTTGCGCGGAGGCCGCGCCGATCCTGCTCGAGGCCCGCGCCGGGCTGCCCGAGGCCCCGGCTCACGCGCTCACGGCGCGCGCGGCGGAGCTCTACCTGCGGTCCGGGCACAGCGAGCAGGGTCTGGCGCAGATCCGCTCGCTGCTGGTCTCACTCGACCTGGAGTTCCCGCGCTCCGAGCTGCGTGCCGGGGCGGCGGTGCTGGGCATGACCGGCCTGGAGTTCGTGGCCGGGCGGCTGCGGGAGCGGAGCCCCATCCCCGAAGCGGAGACCAGCCGCATCGACCTCGCCTGGTCGGCCGGGCGCAGCCTGCTTCTCTGGCGAGAGCAGCTCGGTGCTGCCTTGCTCTTGCGGAGCCTCCGGCTGGCGCGGCGCTCCGGGGACCCGCGGCGCACCGCCCGGGGGCTGATCGTGCGGGCCTTGATGACCGTCGGCTTCGCGCCCGGGCTCGCGCGGAGGGGCCTGGATCGAGCCGAGGAGCTGGCCGAGCGCCTGGACGACGACTACCTGCGGGGCTTCGCGCGGGCGACGCGGGGCGTGATCGCGTCGCGGGCTGGCCGCTGGTCCGAGGGCCTGGCCCTGCTCGACGAGGGCACCCGCATCCTGGCGGAGCGCTGCGCGGGCACGGCCTGGGAGCTCTCGATCTTCGCGTCGGAGACCGCCACCGCCCTGGTCGCGA
The DNA here is from genome assembly GCA_029261955.1 of Deltaproteobacteria bacterium. Taxonomy (GTDB): domain Bacteria; phylum Myxococcota_A; class UBA796; order UBA9615; family UBA9615; genus CALCXL01. The sequence goes on from JAJDAI010000867.1 coordinate 2,501, forward strand.
CGGGGTCGGTGGGTGAACTGGGGCGCCGCACGCCGCACTGGCTCAGGACAGCGAACCAGCGTGGAGACACCTACCTGGGCGCCGTCGCGGGGGTCTCGCAGTCCTGGCTGCTGGCCATCGGGGGGGATGTGCAGAGCGCGCGCCAGCAGCTGGCCGAGCTCAGCGAGCCGCGGTCCGGCGGTGATGGCCACGCCGAGCGCTACCGGGTGCTCTGCCTGTCGGTCGTGCTCGACCTGCATGAGCGGCAGCCCCGCCACGCGCTGATGCGGCTGCGCAAGGCCTGGCCCTGGCTGCGGGGCACCTGGTTGGTGGTCTCGCCGGACACGCGGATCGAGCTGCTCCAGCTCTGGGGGCAGGCGGCGCTGGCGCTGGCCGCCTCCGGGGACCGGGACCGCAGGAGGCTGCTGCGCACGGCGAAGCGCTGCGCGTTCTGGTTGAGGAGGCACCGCCACGGAGACGCCGTGGGTGCCGCCGCCATCGTCGAGGCGGCGAGGTTCTGGCAGCTCGGGCGGATGGAGCGGGCCCTGGGGCTCCTGGACCGCGCGGCCTCCCAGTGGGAGCGCGGCGGCCGCCGCATGCAGGCGGCGGCGGCGAGGCGGCGCAAGGGCATGCTGCTCGGTGGCGAGGAGGGCGCGGCCCTCGTCGCCGAAGCCGACCGATTCCTGGACGAGCAGGGGGTGATAGGCCCCGAGCGCTGGACTGAGGCGCTGGTGCCGGGC
>JAJDAI010000868.1 GCA_029261955.1 Deltaproteobacteria bacterium
GCTTCGACGCCGCCGCTGTGTTCGCGCCGGCCGTCATCCGCACCTCGAACCCCGACGCCTTCCGCCTCAACTACTCCGGCCACGCAGACGCGGGCGCCCAGGGCGTGCCCGACGGCCTCGCCATCGGCCTGGCGATCTCGGAGCGCGCCGACGGCGGCTTCGTGCGGACCGACCGCGGCCTGAGCGGCAGCGCGATGGTCCTGGGCCCCGGCGGCCCCGGCGAGTGGGACTCCGCGGGCGTGACCATGCCGGCCGTGTTCCCCGACAACGACCGCTGGTACCTGTACTACCAGGGCTACGACGGCACGACCTGGCGCACGGGACGCGCGACCTCGGTCGACGGCATCAGCTGGCAGAAGGACCCGGCGAACCCGCTCTTCGATGGCGCGGTGAGCGCCGAGGGGCTGCCGCGCCGCGCCTTCGCCTGGAAGGCGGCGCCCGGCGGCTGGTACCGCGTCGAGGGCGACGTGAGCGGCGAGGTCGCCGCGGACGCTTTCGAGGGCACCGCCTACGAGACGCTCGCCAGCCCCGTCTTCTTCCGCATCGTCGGTGGCCAGGCCCTGGGCCGCGGCCCGGTCGGTTCCTTCGACGTCTCGGGCGTGGGCTCCGCGGCGAGCGGCGCCGACGGCGAGCCCGTGCTCTACGTCGGGCGCAACGGCGACCGCCGGACCCTGGCCTTGGCGGCGGATCGAGGCGCCGGCCTCTCGCGGCTCGGTGCGGTGGAGCTCAGCGGGTTCGACGGCGGCATGGCGGCCCTCAACGGCCCCACCCCCGAGCTGCCCGTGCGCTCGGTGGACGCCCTGCTGCTGGCGGACGGCACCACGGTGGCGGCCCTGGAGACCACCGGCGCGATCGTCACCGTCTCGGGGACCCTGAGCGAAGACGCCACGTCCCACAGCCTCGCGGCGCTGGGCACCGCGGCGACGCCGGTCGGCGCGGCCGAGTTTGACGCCGACGCCGTCTCATCCCCCGCCCTGGTGGAGCGCGACGGTGTCCTGATGCTCTTCTACGAAGGCACCAACGCGGACACGCGGGCCATCGGCCTGGCGACCTCCGACGACGGCGGCACCACCTGGACGCGCGAGGGCGCCGTGCTGAGCCGCGGCGCGCCGGGCACCTGGGACGACGCCTGGGTGGGCGAGCCGTCCGTGCTGTGGGACGCGGACGCGGCCCTCTTCCAGCTCTGGTACCGGGGCAGCGACGGCGAGGCCACCAACTTCGGCTACGCCACCAGCGCCGACGGCCGCAGCTGGACGCGGCACGTGGACGACGAGGGCGTCAGCCGGGCCATCTGGGACGCGACGGGCTTCACCTTCTCCGTCGACGGGGCAGAGAAGCCGCAGGTGCGCGCAACGCCCGACGGCTTCCGCATGTTCTTCGACGCGACGCTCGAGGACACCGTGCGCATCGCCCGCGCCCAGAGCTCCGACGGCATCACCTGGGACCTGCAGCTCAACCCCACCACCGCCGGCGACCGCTTCACGATCACCACGCGGCGCGGCGACGACGACCCCAGCACGGGCGTCTTCCTGGGCGACGGCGGCCGGAGCAACCGGCTCATCGACGGCTTCCTGGTGCACGGCGCCGGCGCCAGCGAGATGGTCATCAGCCCCGACGGGCGCTGGGGCGTGGTCGCCAACAAGCGCGACCGCTTCCTGATCGTCATCGACCTGTTCGACGACACGCGCGAGGGGTACATCGACGCCAACTACCACGACATCGAGGCGGTCATCGCCATCCCGCAATCGCACGGCATGGTCGGCGTGCGCGACCTCGTCTTCTCCGACGGCGGCGAGACCCTCTGGGCCACGCTGGCGCCGCTCGTCCAGCCGGGCGCCGGGGACCGGGGCTTCGGCCTCGAAGGCCTGCTGCGCCTCGACTGGGACATGCAGGACGAGGACCGCCCCCGCGCGATCCTCGAGGGCATGATCACCGGCTTCCTGCCGGTCGCCCGGGGCGTGGAAGAGGACCGCGGCTACGTCACCGAGGTGAGCGTCGGGCCCAGCTCCGTCGCCATCAACCGCGCCGGCGACCGGGCCTACGTCGCGAACTTCAACGACAACAGCATCTACGTGCTCGACCTGAAGGCGGGCGCCCGCGGCGCGGTGATCGACATCATCCGGGGGATCGACGAGAACCCCTGGCAGATCGTCCTCTCCCCCGACGAGCGCATCGCCTACGTCGCCAACTACTACGGCGTCCAGCGAGCGACCGCGCAGCACTCGACGCTCCAGGTGATCGACGTGGACGAAGCCAGCGCCTCCTACGGCCAGGTGCTGACGCGCCTGAGCAACCTGGGCTCCCGGGCGGAGGCTGGCTGTGAATAGGCTCGCCCTGCTCCTGGTGCTCGCGCTGGCGGGTTGCGACTTCGACACCCGCTCCTTTGCGGGCTTCGACGGCCCCACGGACATGGCCTACCTGCCGCCGGGTGACTTCTTCGAGGTCCCCGTCGCCTTCGTGACCAACTTCCGGTCCGGGCGCGTGGGCAAGCTGGACCTGAAGCGCACCAACCTCGTGGTCGAGAACACCGCCGCGCCCTGGATCCCTGGCCCCGACCTGGCCTTTGGCGCCGACCGCGCGCTGAGCGAGATCGCGCTGGTGCAGGGCGAAGACACGCTGACCATCTGGGTGGCTGACGACTCGCGGGACGACCTGCTGCGCCTGCCCTACATCTCGGGCCTGGACGACAGCGGCAAGCCGGTCTGGAACCGGCCCGAGCTCGGCGAGCTGCGCTTCTTCGACGCCGAGGGTGTGCAGGACGACGGCACGGCGCCCGAGCTGCGCGGCCTGCGGCTGCGCCCCGGTCGGGCCACGTCGGAGACCTGGTCCCTGACCTGGAACGGCGCCGGCTTCGTGGTGCGCGGCAGCGCCTCGGGTCTGCAGGACGGCCTCGCGGTCGCCGGCAGCCCCTACGAGACCGACATGGGCGAGCTGGCGTTCACGCTCTCGCTCAACGAGCTGGAGCTCGAGCGGGGCGTGAGCCTCGAGGTGGACGTGCTCTCGGGCGTCGAGTCCGCCGACGCGGGCGGCCTCGTCATGGACCTCCGCGTGAGCGACGACGGGCTCTGGGTCTTCGCCATCGTGCTGCCCGATGAAGGCGACGCCTGGCTCGCCATCTGGGACGCCGAGACCTTCGAGGAGATCGACCGCGTGCTCTTCCCGGTCGGCGCCTCGCCGGAGCGCATCTCGGCGGCCAACGACGAAGGCGTCTTCTGGATCGCCGACTCCGCGACCGTCAGCGACGCGGGCCGCATCTTCCGCCTGGACTACGTGCCGGGCGACCTGGACACCGTCGCGCTGACGCCGGTGGCCGTGCCGGAGCCGAACATCGACGTCGCCGAGGGCCAGGGCGAGCGCCCGCGCCTCTTCGTGGCAGCGGCGTTTTCGGAGTTCGTGCACACCCTGGACAGCACGACCTACGAGCCCGTCGACGTGAACCCCAGCACGCCCGCCGTGGACGCGACGCGGCTGTCGGGCCTGATCACCGGCCTGGAGTCGGGCGCCGAGCCCATCCAGACCAGCGAGCTGGACGACGACGGCACGCGGCTCGTGGAGCCCGGCATCGTCGCCACGACCTTCACCGGCGAGATGTACCTGCTCAACGCGGACAGCGGCTGCATGTTCTGGGGCACCCCCGGGCGGGCGCACCTGGACGAGACGCTGACCTCGCTGTCGAACCTGTTCCAGGACACCGGCGCGGAGTCGAGCCCCGTCGCCACCTTCGACGTCGCCTCGCAGCGTCTGGTCACGACCCACCCCTGCGGCGGCGTGAGCCGGACCGAGGACTGGTCCATCGTGTTCGACGGCGAGACGCAGACCTACGAGGTCGAGGGCAGCCGCTCTGGCGTGCAGGCCAATCGCCTCCACGAGGGCGTTCGCTACAGCAGCGACGAAGGCGCCATCTCGATGACCATCCTGCCGGGCAACCGGCCGACGACCGACGGCGACTCCTGGAACTTCCGGATCGACGACGGCATCGCGCCCGTCCAGCTGCAGGAGCTGCCCGGCGACCCGCTCGTCTACACCGAGCTCTACGACGACCGCAGCGGCCCCTACTACAGGCTGCGCAAGCGCGAAGTCGCCGTCGTCGCCCACGCCGGCAACGACGTGGTCCTCTGGATCGACCTCCAGGGCCAGGGCGCCGGCCTCCGCGCCTACCAGTAGCCGCCCGGGAGCTGCCCCCAGGGGCGCTCCGACCTGGCGTCGCTACTCGTGCGGCTCGCAGTCATCGAGGGAGCGAACGCAGCCCTCGGTGGGGTTCGGCGAGATGTCGATGCAGCACCAGCGGTGCAGGTTCCACTCGTCGCCGTCCAGGTCCATGTCCCACACATCGAAGGGCGCCACGGTCTCGCCGTCGGCGCCGTAGTTGAGTGGACCCGATGCGCCCTGCAGGTCGATGGAGTTGCCGCCTGCGAAGTGGCTCTGGATGGTCGTCCAGGAGGCGGGCCCGATCTCCAGCGGGGTGCCGAAGGACTCGTCGCTGATCTGGAGCAGGCCGCGGGCCGCGCCCAGCCCCGAGATGCCGCCTTCGTTCTGGCTGGCCCAGGAGTAGCCCGAGAGCGCGAGCCAAGCGGCGTCGTAGGCCTGCGCCGTGAAGGGCAGGACCGTGGGGTCGGCGCCGTCGTACTCCGCGCCGTACTGCGTCGCGAAGTTGCTGAAGGCCTGTCCGCTGGGCAGTCCGGGCACGGTGCCCAACACGTTGGGGAAGAGCAGGTCTTGCGCGTCGGGCGTCACGCCCTCGAGCGGATCGACGACCGCGTCGCTGAACGCGCCATCCGGCAGGAAGATCGGGGTGTTCGAGAGGCCAGGCAGCGGCAGCCCCCCCGCGCCGTTGAAGAAGCGGATGATGTCGTTGGTGTCCGACGACACCACCAGCACGGCGTCGTGGCCCGCCGAGGCGGCCGTCGTGATCGCCTCGGAGAGGTCGGTCGTGTCGCTGAAGGGGTACTTCTGCGAGCTGCGGTCGCCGCTGTCGAAGGCCAGGGCGAACACGTCGGCCAGCCCGTCGCCGTAGGCACCCGTCTGGGCGATGATCCCCACGTCCGTCGCGCCCGCGTCCTGCACGACGTCAGCCAGCAGCTGCCCCTGGAAGGAGTCGGGCGGCGCCGTGCGCCAGAGCAGGCCCGGGTCTTCGTGGGTGGCCTCGAGCCCGTCGGCGTTGGTCAGCTCGGGGCTGGTGGCCGAGGGCGAGATGAGCAGCGTGCCCCGTGGGCTCCAGTCCGAGTAGGCCGCCAGGGCGCGTCCGGACGTGGCCGGACCGATGATGGCCGAGACCCTCCAGACGTCGCTGAGCCAGGCGCCGGCCGCGACGGTCGCGGCATCGGCGTCGAGCCCGTCGTCGTAGGCGGTGCCGTCCGCATCCGCCTCGGCGCTGCTGCACTCGATGATGCCCACCGGCGTGCCGTCCAGCCCTCCGCGGTTGTCGTTGACCTGGAGCACCGGCAGCCGGGCTGAGCGCACCATGCCGTCGAAGATCGGGCCGTGCTCGAACACGCTGCCGAGCAGCGCCCAGTCGTTGTGCGCGGCCGGGTCCTCCAGCACGCTCGCTGGCTCCGAGCTGCAGCGCGCGAGGGGAGGGGCCTGCTCGCAGAGGCCCTGTTCGACCTCGCAGGACCAGCCGCGCCCAAAGGCGTCGCGGCACTCGGTGTCCACGGAGCAGGCCGTGTACTCGACGTCGATGGCCGAGCAGCCGCTCAGCAGGAGGGGGAGCAGGAGCCAGCGCACCTCAGAACCTCCCGATGACGGAGACGGCCGCGCTGCCCGGCCCCACCGAGGGGAGCACGAGGACCGCGGCCTTCGGCGTCTTGCCGCCCAGGATCTGGACCAGCGTGATGACCAGGCCGGTCGCCGCCACGGCGCCCCCGGCGATCATCGTGATGTCTCCGGCCAGCGAGAGCGTCTCGTCCTGCTGGATGAGCTCGGCTGCACCCACGGGGCAGTGCACGACCTCGCCCGCGGTGCGGCACATCTCCTCCGCCTCGGTGCGGGCTGCCAGCGCCCCCCCGTAGAGGCCCGCGCCCACACCCACGCCGGCGAGGCCCCCAGCCATGAGGATGATCGGGCCCGGGGCGGGGCCGTCGGATCCTGAGGCGCCCACCTCGTTCATGGGCGTCGTCGTCAGCTGCGTGGTGGGCAGGGATTCCCTCGCCTCGACCGCCCGCTGCTCCTCCACCCGGCGCTCGATGTTCCGCATGCGGCGATCGAGCGTCTCGCGCTCCTCGCTGGGCGCGAAGGCCCGGTAGCGGTTCAGCGACTCCAGGGCCGCGGACCAGAGTCCGATGCGCTCCTGGGCGTTGGCGATGTTGAAGAGCAGGAGGGGGCGCTCGCTGATCTCGTAGGCCTGCTTCCAGGCGACGATGGCGTCTTCGTAGCGCCCCTCGTCGTAGAGCATGGCGCCGTTGTCGTAGAGCTCGCGTGCGCGATCGTCCTGCGGCTCCTGCGCCAGGGCCGGCGCGGCCAGGAGGAGCGACAAGGCCAGAAGAAGCAGCCGCATGGTCAGTCTGCCCAGGGATCCCTCAGATCCGTGCCGCGCTTCGCTCGGGCCGGCTCGGCCTCCTCCGGGGCCGGTGCGGGCGACGCGGCGGGTGCATCATCGCCCAGCTTGGGGGTCGCGGTCGAGGCGGGGTCCGTCTTGGGGTCGCTCGCGGCGGCCGTTGAGGAGGCCGGGGCCTCCGAGCGGCGGGGCTTCGGGCGCGTCGTCGAAGGCTGCGGTCGGGCCCGGGGACGTTCGACTGCGGGCCGGGCGATGGGCTCCTCGGGGGGCAGATCTCCGACCGGGGGCTGCTCGGGTGCCGCGTCTTCGAGGGCCGCTGCGGGGGCATCCACCGGGGCTTCGGGCGGCGCCTGCTGCACGACGTCCGTGGGCTCGGAGCCGCCGCTCACCGCGCGGATCAGCAGGATGAGCAGCACCAGCAGGCCCAGGGCCGAGGCCCCCAGGAAGGCCGTGAACCAGGGCGAAGCCAAGACGCGGTCCTTGCCCTTGCGCTGCTTGCGCACCCGCGAGCGCTGCCGCGCGGAGGGCTCCACGGGCACCCGGCGCTTCCCCACGATCGAGCCCTGCGAGGACACGGGCTCGATGCCGGCGCCCCCCGGGCTCACCGGCGGGGTCGCGCCGCTCGTCCAGCGCATCGAGGTGAGCCCGACCTCGAAGCCTTCGGGCAGCACCACGCGGCCCCGCTCCAGCTTCAGGCGCAGGGGGAAGCCGATCTGGCCGGTGAGCTCGGCTTCGCAGGCCTTCAGCGCCCGGTTCAGCTCTTCCACCGAGGCGAAGCGTGCCGCCGGGTCTTTCTCGAGGCAGGTCAGCACGATCCACTCGAGGCTCTGCGGCAGGGCGCCGTCGGGCAGGAAGCGCGAGAAGGGCGGGGGGTCGTCCTCGAGCTGTGCGAGCAGCACGTTGACCGAGGTGTTCCGCTTGAAGGGGCTCTGCGCGGTCACGCACATGTAGAGCAGCACGCCGAGGGAGTAGATGTCCGCCCGCTGGTCGATGCGGTTGCTGCGGATCTGCTCGGGGCTCATGTAGTTGGGCGAGCCCAGGAACAGGCCCGACTTCGTGATCTCTGCTTCGCCCTCGCGGATCAGCTTCACCAGGCCGAAGTCGAGGACCTTCACGAAGTCCTTCGTCTCGCCGTGGGAGCGCAACAGCACGTTGGACGGCTTCAGGTCGCGGTGGATGACGCCCTGGCCGTGCGCTTCGGCGAGCGAACCGCAGATCTGCCGCGCGATCTGAACCACCCGCAGGGGGTGCAGCGGGGCCTCGTCGTTGATGGTCTTGAGGAGCGTCTGCCCCTCGATGAACTCCATGACGATGTAGTAGGTGTCGGGATCGGCGCTGCCGTAGTCGAAGACCCGGATGGTGTTCGGGTGGCTCAGCCGGGCGCAGGTCGAGGCCTCCAGGAAGAAGCGCTTCTGGAAGTCGGGGTCCAGCTCCTCGGCGTAGCTCAGGTCCATGACCTTCAGCGCGACCCGGCGGCCCAGGGGCATCTGCTCGGCTTCGTAGATGCGGCCCATGCCGCCGCGCGCGACGAGGCGCAGCACGCGGAAGCGGCCGTCGAGCACCTCGCCCACCAGCGGGTCGTTGCGGCCGGCGCGGCGGGCCCGATCCGAGGACGAGGCCGACGGGAGCGAACGCTCCGACCACGACGGCCCGGAGACGGGTCGCGTGGCGTTGTCGTCCTCCACGAGCTCGTCGGGCGGGATGACGCCGTCGCCGTGACTCTTCCTGGTCATTCCGCTCCTGACGCGGCCCAGCTCCAGCTTGTGGGCCTGCACGTCCAGGCGGAGGCTAGCACGGGGCCGAACCCCCATGAGGGCTGCATCTCCGCCTGCTCAGGGACGGTGAAGGTGCTGGTCGTGGAAGGCCTGGACCTGCGCCCGGAGGTGCTCCAGATCGCCGCTGTTGTCGAGGACGACCTGGGCGTGCGCCGCCTTCTGGTCCTGAGGCATCTGGCTGGCGATGCGGCGCTGCGCGTCCTCGGCGGACAGGGGGTCCCGCGCGAGCAGGCGCTTCAGCTGCTGCTCGGGGGGGCAGGTGACCACGGCCATGCCGGCGTAGTCGCGGTAGCTGCCCGACTCCACCATCAAGGCCGCGGAGACGATCACCACCTCGTGCCCCTCGTTGGCGAAGTGCATCACCTGGTGGGCGATCGCGGTGGCGATCCGGGGGTGGGTGATGGCCTCGAGCTGCTTTCGCTGCTCGGGATCCGAGAAGACGATGGCGCCCAGGGCCGCGCGGTCCAGGCGATCCCCAGCGAGCACACCCGGCCCGAAGGCGGCGACAACCTCGGCGAGGCCCTCGGTGCCGGGCTCCACGACCTGGCGCGCGACCTGGTCTGCGTCGATGACCGGCAGCCCCAGCTCCCGCAGCATGGATTCAGCGGCGGACTTGCCGCACGCGATGTTCCCGGTGAGTCCCCAGATCTGCATGGTCCGGACCATAACGTCGAGACCCCCGGTGCGGAACACCGAGGGCCTCGACGAGGAGCGAGTTCGGGGGGGTCAGCGGCAGTCAGCCTCGACCACGGTGACCACGCCGGACTCGACCACGACCCAGAGGATGGAGTCCTCGTCCAGCTCGCCGCCGGCCGCGCTGTGGCAGGCGGGCTCGCCGTCCGACTCGAGGGAGAAGCCCTGCTCGCCCGGCTGGGTCCCGCCGATCACCTGGCCGTCGCCGGAGGCCACCGAGCTCACGACCGAGCCGGGGTCCGCGCTGACGACCGTGACCGTGGAGCCGGGGGTGCGGATGACGACCACGCCGAGGTCCGAGGTCGGCTGCAGGCCCGCGTCGAAGTCCGAGGCGGCGTAGAGGCTGCCGTCCACCTGGCTGATCCACCCCTCGGCCCTGTGCTGGCTGACCTGGTCGTAGTAGCCGCGCTGGGAGAAGCGCAGCACGATGGCCCCGCCCTCGATGGGCTTGGGCTGGACCTCGACCCGCTCGGTCAGGACGTAGAAGCCGTAGCGATCGCTGCTCGTGCAGTCCTGGATGGCGCCGCTGGCGCAGACCTCGACGCCCGCCACCGCCTCGCCGGTCGAGGCCTCTCGGACGACCCCGTAGAAGACCCGGTCGGTGCCGCCGAGCTCGGGCGCCTGGCCGTCCACCCGGGTGGGCTCGTACTCCCCGGCAGCGGGGTAGCTGTCGGGGCTGCTCCAGTCTGGTGCCAGCTCGGCGACGGGGTTGCAGGCGACCAGGGTCAAGGCGACGGCGGCGAAGGCGGTGCGGGTCATGGTGGGCTCCTCCCAGGTCGGCGTCAGGCCGATGCTGAGAGGTACTTCACGGCACGTGCCAAGATATGATCGCTTTGATTTCAGCCACTTACGTGGGTCTCGAGCTGCGGGCACTCGTCCGGCCGGACGTCCGCGGACGCCGCTACTCGTCCGAGAAGCGCTCGATGTACCGGAAGATCGTGCGCGGATCGACGTCCAGCGCGCGGGCCGTGGCGGCCTTGTTCCAGTCGTGGGACTCCAGGCAGTCGCGGATGTAGCGCTGCTGGAAGGCCTCCTTGGCGTCGTTGAGCGGCTGCCAGCGCCGCTCTTCGGCCGCGCCGGGCTCGAAGCCCAGGTCCTGCGGGGTGAGCATCGGGCCGTCGGCCAGGACCAGGGCCTTCTTCACCCGGTTCTCCATCTGGCGGACGTTGCCGGGCCAGACGTAGCTCTTGAGGGACGCGAGGGCCTCGGGCGTGAAGCCCACGGCGCGGCCCGGGTAGAGCTTGCAGTAGCGCCGCAGCAGGTGCTGCGCGATGGTCGTGATGTCGTCCCCGCGGTCGCGCAGGGGCGGCAGCTGGACCAGGATCTCGTTGAGCCGGTAGTAGAGGTCCTCGCGGAAGCGACCCTCGCGGATCTCCTCCTCCAGGTCCTTGTTCGTCGCGGAGACGACCCGGATGTCGACCGGCCGGGGGCGGCCCTCGCCGACCCGCTCGATCTCGCGCTCCTGGAGCACGCGCAGCAGCTTGACCTGCAGGTTCATCGGCATCTCGCCGATCTCGTCCAGGAAGAGCGTGCCGCCGTTGGCGTCCTCGAACTTGCCCTGCTTGTCGTGCAGCGCGCCCGTGAAGGCGCCCTTCTTGTGCCCGAAGAGCTCACTCTCCAGCAGGTTCTCGGGGATCGCACCGCAGTTGATGCTGATGAAGGGCCCGTTGGCGCGGTTGCTGCGCTTGTGCAGCTCGCGCGCGACCAGCTCCTTGCCCGTGCCCGTGTCCCCGATGACCAGCAGGGAGATGTCCGTGGGCGCGACCTTGTCCAGCGTGTGGAACACGTCCTTCATGCTGGGGTGGCTGCCGATCATCGAGCCGCCCGTGCCGCCCGCGACCTCGCGCGCGAGATCCTCGTTCTCGAGGATCAACTCGTTGAGCAGCAGGGCGTTGTGCAGGATGAGCCCGGCCTGCGCCGCGAAGATCTTGAGCAGCTCGAGGTCGTCCGCCGTGAACAGCTTGCCGATGCCTTCGGTGCCCACGTAGAGCACACCGATCAGCTGGTCCTTGGCGAGCAGCGGCACGCACATGACCGACTGGAGCCGCAGGTCCACGACGCTCTTGCTCTGCCCGAGGATGGTGTCGTTGCGCGCGTCGCCCACGATCAGCGAGCGGCGGTCCTTGATGACCCGGGCGATGACCGAGTCGCTGACCATGCTCGGGTCGCTCTCCAGGTCCACACGGTCCACGTTGCGCGCGGCGGGAATGACCAGCCGATCGCCGTTGATGTGGATGAGGAAGCCCTTGCTCGCGCCGGTCAACTCGATGACCGCGTCCAGGAGGATCTTGAAGATCTCCGGCACCTGCATGCCGAGCAGGAGCTTCTCGGCGAAGGTGACGATCTTCTCCAGCCGCGGGTCCGGGCCCGACACGGCGACGGCGCTGGTGGTGGTCGTGGTCGGACGACGCGCCCGGGAGGCGGGCTCGGCCAGGGTGAACGTCAGCTCGGTGCCCCCGAGC